>CAYZUC010000126.1:0-5208 GCA_964481705.1 uncultured Lachnospiraceae bacterium | reverse complement strand
TCCGGAATTGAACATCTCTGTCTCCAGATAGATCTGACCATCCGTAATAGAGATAACGTTCGTAGGAATATAAGCAGATACATCACCTGCCTGTGTCTCAATAATGGGAAGTGCAGTAAGGGAACCTCCGCCGTATTCGTCGGACATTCTGGCAGCACGTTCCAGTAAACGTGAATGAAGATAGAATACATCTCCAGGGTAAGCTTCACGTCCTGGTGGTCTCTTCAGAAGCAAGGAAAGTGTACGGTATGCCGTAGCATGTTTGCTCAAGTCATCATAAATAACAAGAACATCCTCTCCCTTCTCCATCCATTCCTCACCAATCGTACATCCGGAATAAGGAGCAATATACTGCAGCGGTGCAAGTTCACTGGCTGTTGCAGCTACAACGGTGGTATATGCCATTGCGCCATATTCATTCAATGTCTTAACAATGGTTGCAACTGTAGAAGCCTTCTGACCAATTGCAACATAGATACATTTTACGCCCTGACCCTTTTGATTGATAATTGCATCAATCGCAATAGCGGTCTTACCGGTCTGTTTGTCTCCGATAATAAGCTCACGCTGACCTCTTCCAATAGGAACCATGGAATCGATTGCCTTAATACCTGTCTGTAAAGGGGTGTCTACTGATTTTCTTGTAATAACACCTGATGCAACTCTTTCGATCTGACGATACTTATCTGTCAGGATAGGTCCTTTGCCATCAATTGGCTGTCCCAATGCGTTTACAACACGGCCTAACATAGCATCTCCAACGGGAACCTCAACTACACGTCCGGTAGTCTTTACGGTGTCACCCTCGTTAATACTCTTGTTATCACCAAGTAATACAGCACCTACATTATCCTCTTCCAGATTCAGTACCATACCGAACACTTCGCCCGGGAATTCCAACAGCTCTCCCTGCATTGCACTCTCAAGTCCGTGAACACGTGCAATACCATCGGCTACCTGGATTACGGTACCTACATCAGATACTTCAAGCTGCGCAGAATATCTCTTAATTTGTTCTTTGATAACGGAACTGATTTCTTCCGGTCTTAAATTCATGGAGTTCTGGCACCTTCTTTCTAGTTTAATTGAATCTTCTGTAATTCTTTTGTTAATTCATAAAGCTTGGATTTCACACTACTATCTACCACACGATCTCCAATACGAATTACCATGCCACCGATCAAGTCCTCTTCTACATCGTAATTCATTTCCATCGTTTCGTACTTCGTGGTCTCCAAAAGCCTTTTGACAAGCTGGGATTTTTGAATCTCCGTCATGGGCATTGCAGTTGTTATATATGCAGTTCCAATCTTTTTCTGTTCTTTTACTGCGGCAATAAAGAAATCGAGAATTGAAATAATTTCACCAAAACGTCCTTTATCTGCAATCAGTTCAAGAAAACCTGTCATATCGTCCGATACTCTTCCCTTGAATGATTTCTCAAGGACATCGAGCTTTTCTTCTTTTGTTACGTTCGGATTGTTCATAAATTTCGTGAATTCTTCATTATTCACGATAACCTCTCGCGTATCCGAAACTTCGTCAAACAGCACATCTACCTTATTTTCTTCAATTGCGAGCTCATACAAAGCTTCGCCATATGTTTTGGAAATCAGCTTAGCCATGTACTATCACCTATTTCTTTCAATGTTTCATCTACCAAAGTATTCTGTACTTCTGTATTGATTGAAGCAGCAACAACCTTTCCTGCCATAATCGAAGCGATGGAAATCATCTGTGTCTTCACATCATCAGCGGCTTTCTTCTTCTCAAGCTCTGCCTCTACTTGAGCACGTTCAACAATTCGAGCTGCTTCTGTTTTTGCTTCATTCACGATCTTATTCTCATTTTCGACCGCTTTCTTTCTGGCTGCACTCAGGATTTCCTCTGCTTCCTTATTAATGTCTTTCAACTTGTTCTCATATTCAGACCTTAACTCTTCCGCATTTGCCTTTTCCTTCTCCGCTGTCTCTAAATCGTTGCGAATCCGTTCCTGTCTTTTCTTCAGGAAATCTCTTACCGGATTGCAAAGATTATAGGAAACTACCAAGAAAAGCGCAAATACTGCTATCAAAGTAAAAAAAGCGTCATGTAACAGCTGAAAATCCAAATCAAATAATCTTTCCAAGACTCTGCCTCCTTTCGTATTTATTCTGAGTCAGATATCTTATTTCAACGGCTGTACAAATAATAAAAGCATAGCAATCAATAATCCGTAAAGACCTGTTGTCTCGGCAACGGCCTGTCCTAAAAGCATGGTAGAGGTAATATCGGATTTTGCTCCTGGATTTCTACCAACTGCTGCTGCTGCGTGACCAGCTGCAATACCCTGTCCAATACCAGGTCCAATACCTGCGATAACTGCAAGACCTGCACCAATTGCTGAACAAGCTCTGATTAATTCTGCTCCTGTAATTCCATTCATAATTACTTCCTCCTAATTAAATTGTTTTGTTAGTCACCCATTGCATCTGACACATAGGTCATGGTCAGCATACAGAATACATAAGTTTGAATTGCTCCTGAGAACAAATCAAAGTACACGTGAAGCGCTCCCGGCCAAGCGATAATTAAAAACTTCGGTAACAGGCCATAAACAAGAGCCATCATAACAGTACCGGAAAGGATATTCGCAAACAAACGCAAGGAAAGCGAAATTGGTACTGCCACGTCTCCGATTACATTAATTGGCGCCCATATCGGCCACGGGTCCATAAGACCTTTTAGGAAACCACTGACGTGCTGATACTTAATCTTTGTAAAGAAGATCAAGCAAAATGTGATCAGACCCAGAGGGAGCGTCACACCATAATCTGCTGTAGGCGGTCTCAATCCAAGCAAGCCCGAAATATTGCTCAGAAGAATAAAAATAAAGATGCTGCTGATATAATTTACCAGCTTGGGAGCATTCTTTCCCATTACACCTTCGACGACACTATCGAGCAATTCCACGACCAGCTCTACTACATTCTGAAAGGTTCCGGGAACATCCGCTGCTTTCTTGATTGCATGTTTTGCACAGATGGAAAAGACGATAATCACAAGCATGACAATTAAAAGACATACATGTGTTGTTGTTATCCAGACTTGATGGCCAAAGCAATTATACTGAAATACTCCTTTAACCATGAAATCAACATTTCCACCGGATAACAAGATTCCATCACTCATACATTCACCTCCTCATTCTTATTTGATGAATCATTATTTGTTTTTTCAGATTTACAAAGAAATCTGTGAATCATTGGCTGCAAAAACGCAGCTATTTTAAGCCCCAGCACACCAAAACAATATACGACTGGATTGCCTAGCTTACTAATGTAAACCAAAAATAAAACGATAACAACAACTGCAGTACGAATCAGGACTTTATTCCGAAGATAGGCTCCGCTATCCTTCTCCGAAAGCTCCAGCATCACGACAAGGGAACGATAAATATGAATCGCCATAAATAAGGCAACACCAATCCCACACCACAAGCCTACCGAAAAAAAGAGCTTATTTCCATGCAGGAATAAACCGATAATCTGTGCTATGGTGCCATACATAATGATTCCTACAAGAAGCTCCAACAATGTCTCATTTGTGCTCTTTACTTTTTCCACCATACTTCGGGTCCTTCTCTGTATTGAAAACACTCTTTGCAAGGATATATACGTTGCGAAAGCCTGCTGCCGCTCCTAGAAAAAACAGAATGATAACAAAAAATGATGTACCAAACCTGCGGTCGATAAACACCCCCAGAAAGGTACACAGAAAAATGGGAATTATCATAGTAATCCCAAACTGGGTAATCAGAGCAAACGATTTGTAAACATTTTTTTTATATTTCAATGAAGCCACCTGTATCCACATTCTTTAGCGGGCAAACGTCCGTTAATATTATAACATTTTTCTTGGTATTGTCTAGTAAAACGCAAAAACTGAATAGACTTTTTTTATGGTCTGTGCTATATTTTGAATAATAACAGTTACGTACGTGGAAAGGAAGAAAAATGGACAAACCCAACCTGTTCCGAAAACGTATCATTCCGGAAGAATGTGTTCCCCTCGAAAACGACAAAATTCTGTATATGGACAAGGATAAAATCATCACCAAATGGAATACGCTTCATCCCAAAAAGGATTTGGATCATGGGTATTCCTGTTATTTCCTGCATGAGGGCTATAAGGTAAGTAAATTCTTAACGGCCGATGGTTCGCTGTTGTATTGGTACTGCGATATTATCGATTACAATTACGATTCTGTCAAGAATGAATACATCTTTATCGACCTGCTTGCGGACGTAATTATTTACCCGAATGGTTTCGTAAAAGTTGTGGATCTCGATGAATTCGAGCAAGCTCTTGAGCAGGGAAGCATTACCTTTGAAGATGTTAAGAAAGCGCTAAGAAGTTTGGATGCCTTGTTAAAATCGATTTATAGTGGTGAATTTGATGCTTTGAAAGCAGAAATTGAATCCAGAATATAAAGAACCGGAGATAAAATTCTCCGGTTCTCTTTTTCTTTGCTCTTCTGTCAATAGAAAATATGATTTCCGATAATCGTACCGTCAATGCCTGGTATAATCGTTCGGAAAAACAGACAATCGCCGATATTATTAGCTCCGCCGAGTACTTCATCTGCCGCACTCAGACAGGTGCTGTTCGCTCCTGCTGCCAGCCGCATCGCCAATCGACCACTTGCTACTGGTGCAAACTGTCCCGACTGATATACCACACCAACTATGGTATCCGGATACACACCACTACGTGCACGATTCAATACTACAGAACCTACTGCAATTTTTCCTTCCCAAGGTTCCCCATCAGCCTCACATTGAATCAGACACGCCAGAAGCTCACGGTCACTAACATCAATGCTAATCTCCGAAAGATCCTTTTTTCTCATCTTCTTGGCACGTCTTGCAATCTCACGTTCCTTTTCCAGCTGTGCCTGAAGAGTGGCAATATCATTCTTTTTTGCATTGATGGTTGCTTCTGCAGCAAGGGCTTCTTTTTCAGCTGATGATATTTCCCCGGAGTACGCCGATATGCAGCTTGAGGTCTCGTCCACCATTCCCTGAACCTTTTTCTGTTCTTCTGCCGCATCTGCCTGAAGCTGTTCGAGTTCCTGTTCCTCTTGTTCCAGCTGTGCTTTCTTCGTCTGAGTTGCTTCTTTCATTTCCTTTAACTTCTGCAACATCTTCTGGTCATAGTCATTCACCT
>CAYZUC010000125.1:0-7366 GCA_964481705.1 uncultured Lachnospiraceae bacterium | reverse complement strand
AGTCCACCACCTCCAATCGGTACAAGAATATAATCAACAAGGGGAAGCTCTTTAAAAATCTCCATAGCTATCGTTCCCTGTCCTGTCGCTACGGCAAGATCATCAAAAGGGTGAATAAAGGTATATCCATTCTCTTTTGCAAGCTCTAACGCTTTTTCACACGCTTCATCATATACATCTCCATAAAGAACAACCTCAGCGCCATACCCCTTCGTCCGGTTCACTTTGATTAATGGAGTCGTGGTAGGCATGACAATAACCGCTTTTGCGCCATAGCATTTTGCAGCATAAGCAACACCCTGCGCATGATTTCCTGCTGAAGCGGTAATAATACCCTTAGCTCTTTCTTCATCTGTTAAGGTACTCATTTTATAATAAGCGCCTCTTACCTTATATGCACCCGTAAATTGCATGTTTTCCGGTTTTAAATATACCCTGTTTCCTGTCTGGGCACTGAAATAATCACTGTATACCAGTTTTGTCTCCAGCGTAACCTTTTTTACCACTTCACTTGCTTCTTCAAATCGATTCAAAGTTAACATATCATTCTTCATTGCTATTTCCTTCTTTCCTGCTAAACAAGGCATCAATAAATTCATCCGGATTAAACTTTTCCAAATCCTCGATAGATTCGCCCACTCCAATGTATTTTACCGGAATCCCCAACTCTGACTGGATTGCTATTGCAATTCCACCCTTCGCTGTTCCATCCAGCTTCGTCAAAACAATTCCTGTCACATCAGCAACCTCACGGAATTCCTTTGCCTGTTGCAAAGCATTTTGACCGGTCGCTCCATCCAGTACTACTAATGTCTCACGATACGCTTCCGGATACTCTCTGTCAATAATCGTATTGATTTTTCTTAGTTCTTCCATCAGATTCTTTTTATTATGAAGCCTTCCGGCTGTATCACATAATAGAACATCTGTCTTTCTTGCCTTTGCTGCATTTACTGCATCGTAGACAATAGAACCCGGATCTGCTCCTTCTTTTCCACCAATGATTTCTACGCCAGCGCGGTTCGCCCATTCAGTCAGCTGTTCCCCTGCTGCCGCACGAAATGTATCCGCCGCAGCAAGAAGTACCTTTTTTCCATCCTCCTTGAGTTTTCCGGCCAGTTTACCAACGGTTGTGGTTTTTCCTACCCCATTTACTCCTATAATCAATACTACAGAAGGATGGTTTTCAAACTCATAAGCCGTATTTCCAACATTCATGGCCTGTTTCATACTGTCTATCAGTATTTGTTTGCATTCCACAGGCTCCTTAATATGCTGTTCCTTTACCTGCTGCTTCAGATTCTCCAATATAGTATCCGTAGTATGAATTCCGATATCCCCCATGATAAGGATTTCTTCCAAGTCATCATAGAATTCATCATCGATTGCTGAATACCCATTAAAGATAGAGTCAATTCCATTTACTATATTATCCCTTGTCTTTGCCAGTCCGTGAACTAGTCTTCCAAAAAAATTAGCCATTAATTATCCAGCTCCTTATCAATCAGATTAACACTTACCAATGCGGATACACCCTTTTCCTGCATAGTGATTCCATACAGACGGTCAGCACGCTCCATCGTTCCGCGACGATGTGTGATTACAATAAACTGTGTATTCTTTGTAAGCTTGGATAGATAAGCAGCAAACCTTCCTACATTCGACTCATCCAATGCCGCCTCAATCTCATCCAGCAAGCAGAAAGGTGACGGTTTCATATTCTGAATTGCAAACAACAATGCAATCGCAGTAAGAGCTTTCTCTCCTCCCGACAGCTGCATCATATTCTGAAGCTTCTTTCCCGGTGGCTGAGCGATAATCTTAATTCCTGCTTCCAGAATATCTTCATCCTCCATCAATTCCAGAGTTCCTTTGCCTCCGCCAAAAAGTTCCTTAAATACATGATCAAACTGTTTTCCAATCTCCGCAAATTTTTCCTGGAACTGTTTTCTCATGGATTCATCCAAATCTGCAATAATTCCTTGCAGACTTTCCTCTGCCTTCACAAGATCATCATGCTGCGTTTTCAAGAATTCATAACGTTCCATGAGATTCTTAAAGTCTTCAATGGCATTAACATTGACTGCACCAAGTTCTCGAATACCTGCCTTTAACGCTATGATCATCTTTTTCATCTTAGGAAGATCCGCGAGGGATTCATCTCTCATATCTAATGCCTGATTATATGTAATCTCATACTCATTCCACATATAATTAATCTGAGATTCCGATGATTCTTCGAGCTTTTCCTTCTGATTATTCAGTCGAAATACTTCCTTATCCAAAGCATTCATTCTCTCTGATAACTCTTCTCTTCCGGCAAAAAAGCTCTTCTGCTTTGCGGTAAGCTCTTCTTTTCGAGCAGCTTTCTCACTTAGGAATTGCTGATTATCATCCTGTGTCGAAACAGATGCCTGTATTGTCTTTTCAATTTCTTCAATATCATGCTTTTTCTTCTCGACATCAACAGCGGTCTGCTCAAGCTTCTCCGTTATGGATTGTTCTTCTTCCTTTAATCGTTTGATTTCTCCATCAATACGGTCAACATTCTTCTGTTCGAATTCCTGTTTTTGGGTACAACCCGATAACTCTATCTCTAGTTCATTTACTTTTCCCGTATATTCCGTTTCCAATAGATGCTTCTCATCCAATTGCGTACTTAACTCGGCAATCAAAGCTTCTACTGATTTCTCTAACGCCTCCGAATCTGATAGCTCTTTTGTAATCGCTTCTTTGTTTTCCTTAATTTCTCGAATCTGGCCTTCGATTTCACCGTCTTCGGACTTGAGTTCCGTATAACCGCTTTCTGTCTCCGCCTTCTTCTCCTTCGCCTGCGTTACATTCATCTGTGCGGTATTCTGTAGAATAAACTGTGACTGCTGCTTAGCTTTATCCTGTTCGATTTCTGAACGTAATTGTTTTCTCTTATCCTTAGTGTCCTCGATGTCATTTAAAATAGCATCGATACTCTTAAGGCATTCCTTGACCTTCTTTTCCAACTCCTCCATCTCACGATTACGTCCTAGAAGATTGCTGTTATTACGGAACGCACCTCCAGAAATGGAACCTCCCGGATTCAGGGCCTCTCCATTCACAGTAACAATACGAAGTGTATACTTGAACTTCTTGGCAAGTGCAAGAGCATGATCAATCGTATCGATAACAATATAATTTCCAAGAAGATGACTTGCGATGTTTTTGTATTTATCACTAATGGTAACCAATGTATTCGCCATACCGATAACGCCAGGTTCTTTTAAAGCATCGGGGGCATTAAACTCTCTCTCCTGTACACTAGTCAACGGCAGGAAAGTTGCTCTTCCCAGCTTGTTTTCTTTCAGATAGCTGATCATACGTTTTGCACTGGCTTCGTTATCCGTAACAATATTCTGAATATTGCCACCCAGAGCCGTCTCAATGGCAACCTCATATTTCTTATCTACTTTAATCAGATCAGCAACAACACCGCAAATTCCTTTTTCCTTTTCCTTTTGCTCCATAACCTTACGTATACTGCTACCGTAACCTTCATAACGTTCGGTCATGTTTTTTAATGCATCGAGTTTTGATTTCTGTTCATGATACTTAACCTGACTATCTGATAGCAGTTTATCCTTATCAGAAAGCTCTTCCGCCATAAGTCCAAGCTTCTCTTCCTTAATTGCTATCTGTTCTTCCAGGCCTCGAATCACCTCATTGATTGCTTTTAATTCTTCCTCGAACTTGGTAATTGCATCGGTTTGTTCTGCCTCCTCACTCTTTGCGCGAAGAAGCTTGGAATTCAGCTCTGCTCTTCGAATGCTGACCTGCTCCAGCATGGTGTCATATCGTCCCATCTTAGCTTTAATAGTCGAACGTTCATTCAAAGCCTCAATGATTTCATTTTTTCCGTTCTCAATTCGATTATTCAAGCTCTCAATCTCAGCCTGTACAGAAAGCAGCAGTGTTTTGGCCTCATCTCTTTTTTGCGTTGCCTCCAAAACTACCCGGTCAATATCTTCCTTGTTATGAGTAATCGTTTCCAGTTCTGATTTACGCACGGATAAATCACTCTCAATAGCCTGTTGTCTTTCTTTCAAATGCTCATCCGAGGATTTCGCAGAGTTAATCTGCTCCTTTAAAACGCCAATCTGTCCTTCCAGCTTACCACGTAACAAATTCGTATCTGTCAGCTCATTCTTTTTATCTTCAATAATCTTTGTCAGCTCATCAATCTGACTCTCAATTTCTTCATACTGTTCTTTGGTTCGGTTGTACTTCTCGGTAGTCTCCTCCAAATCATGACTTGCGATAGAGTACTTTTCTTCCATGCTTGCCAACTGGCCCTTGATTCGGTCCGTTTCCATTAAGAACATATTTACATCCAGCGCTTTTAATTCTTCCTTTTTTTTCAAAAAGATTTTCGCTGTCTCAGACTGCTTCTCTAAAGGTCCAATCTGCTTCTCCAGCTCGCTGAGAATATCATTGACACGAATCAGATTGTTTTTCTCATCTTCCAGCTTTTTCTGAGCAGTAGCTTTTCTTCGTTTGAACTTTACGATTCCTGCTGCCTCATCAAAGAGTTCTCTACGATCCTCCGGTTTTCCACTCAGGATTTTATCAATCTGACCCTGACCAATGATGGAATAACCCTCTTTTCCTACTCCGGTATCATAAAAGAGCTCATTCACATCTTTTAATCTACAGTTTGTTCCATTAATAAGATATTCACTCTCTCCCGAACGATATACACGTCTGGAAACAGTAATCTCTTCGTACTCGACAGGAAGCTTATGATCTGCATTATCAAACGTAATAGCAACATAGGCATAACCCAATGGTTTACGATTCTCTGTTCCCGAAAAAATAACATCCTGCATACTGGAGCCACGCAGACTCTTTGCACTCTGCTCCCCCAATACCCATCTTACAGCATCGGCAACATTACTCTTTCCGCTGCCATTTGGTCCAACAATTCCGGTAATACCCTGATGGAACTGAAAATCTATTTTGTTTGCAAAGGATTTAAATCCATGCACTTCGATACTTTTTAGGTACATTTACTTTCCCCCATTACTCTTCATTTGAATCAAAATATCGTAAGCAGCTCTCTGTTCAGCCGCTTTCTTGGTTCGTCCACTTCCTTCGGCACAGACCTTATCACCAACAAAGGCTTGTACCACAAAGGTTTTATCATGATCCGGTCCAGACTCACTTACTACCTGATAATGAATGGTTTTCCCTTGTTCCTGAACCTTCTCCTGTAAAATGGTTTTACTATCATAAAAGAGTACTTTGTGCTCCATATCTGTTAATACAAAGCGGTGTATAAATTCTTTTGCACTAGTAAAACCACCATCCAGAAAAATTGCTCCTATTATTGCTTCAAAGACATCCGAAACAATAGACTCACGCTTTCTACCTCCTGTCGCATCCTCTCCTTTTCCAAGAAGGATAAAATCTCCAAGATTAATATCCTGTGCACAAAAGGCTAATGTCGGTTCACAGACCAGACTTGCTCTCATTTTGGTCATATCGCCCTCTCTCATCCCGTGATTCTTCAAAAAAAGGAATTCACTTACCGTTAATTCAAGCACTGCATCTCCTAAAAATTCGAGTCTCTCATAATCCTCTGTCTTATTTACTTTTCTCTCGTTCGCATAAGAGCTGTGTGTAAGCGCTGTCTCTAACAACGTATGATTTCGGAAACAATACCCTATTCTACTTTCAAGTTCTCCAATCGGAAATCGGTTGTTCATTCTTTACTCCATTCCCGTACATTCTTCATTCAAAATAAAAAGCCCTGAAAAGGGCTTTTCAAACTAGTTCAATGCACTTTTGATCTGATTTACTGCATCTGCAACCGTGACAATCTTTTCTGCTTCCTCGGTCGCTATCTCGATATCAAATTCTTCCTCGATACCCATAATTATCTGAAAGACATCTAAGGAATCCGCTCCCAAATCATCTGTAAATGTAGTTTCCATCGTAATCTCATCCACATCTACATTTAATACTTCCGCAATAATCTTCTGCAATTTTTCAAATTCCATAATTTTCATCCTTCCTAAGCTTCATCTTTGAAATTAATTTTCTCACTTATTTTTTCATTTATTTTTTGCTCTTTAAAAGTAACACACTGTAAAATTGAGTTTGTTACCTCTTTTGCCTTAGCACTGCCATGCGTCTTTACAACAAGTCCGTTCAGTCCCAACAAAGGGGCACCGCCATATTCACTCGCCGTAAATCTCTTCAGCGTTTTCTTTAATGCCGGCTTGATTAGTAATGCTCCAATTTTACTACGGAAACTGGACATTAAACCCTTTTTAATCTCACTGACCAGAACTCCGCCAACTCCTTCATACATTTTTAAAACGATATTTCCTGCAAAAGCTTCACATACAATGACATCAACACCTCCATATGGAATATCCCTTGCTTCGCAGCTTCCCACAAAATTAATGTCTGGACAATTCTTCAAAAGAGGAAATGTCTCTTTTACAAGCATATTACCCTTTTCCTCTTCCATCCCGATATTTAAAATCCCAACTTTAGGATTCTTTACTCCCACAATATTCTCCATATAAATGGAACCCATCTTGGCAAACTGAACCAGATGTGCCGGACGCGCATCAACATTGGCTCCACAATCAATCAGCAATGCAGCACCCTTCGCTGTCGGAATCAATGGTGCTAATGGTGGTCTCTCAACGCCCTTAATACGACCTACAACAAACTGACCGCCTACGAGGATCGCACCGGAACTTCCTGCGGAAACAAAAGCATCACACGCCCCTTCCTTAACCATCTTCTGACCAACAACAATAGAGGAATCCTTCTTTTTGCGAATCGCCATTACCGGAGGCTCCCCAGTTTCTATTACCTCTGTGGTATGGACAAGTTCAATCCGTTCCTTGTCATAAGAATACTTATTCAATTCATCCTTGATTTTCTTTTCATCACCGACAAGAAACACCTTAATACAATCCATGCTATTTACAGCATCCACTGCACCCTTAACAATCTCTACCGGTGCATTATCGCCTCCCATAGCATCTACAGCCACATTACATAATTCCACCCTTATATCCTCCTGTGATATTCCTAATGATATCCGGTCCATAATTACTATACAAGACCTAATTACAAAAATCAATAACTTTCTTATGAAACAAAAAGACTCCCCATAATTGGGAAGTCTCTTACTTTCAATCTTATTCTGCTACAGAGATAATCTCTTTTTTATTGTAGCTGCCGCAAGCCTTGCAGACTCTATGTGGCATCATTAAAGCACCACATTTACTACATTTAACCAAGTTAGGAGCACTCATCTTCCAGTTTGCTCTTCTCTTATCTCTTCTACCTTTGGAAGATTTATTTTTTGGAC
>CAYZUC010000124.1:0-7467 GCA_964481705.1 uncultured Lachnospiraceae bacterium | reverse complement strand
CTGGTTTCATTTTTGAATAGCCTCCTATCATATTTGAATAAAATTGTTAACATGGCATATTACGCCATAGGTAGTGAATATATACTATGTTAAACCTGTATCTTATTATATGTTAAGCCTTTCACATAGTCAAGTAAACAAGTGTACTTTTTTTGGAACAAAAGGGGGATTTTACTGAGAAAGTTTAACACATAGATTGCGTATGAAAGAAAAATGTATTATAATACGTTTTGCATGTAAGAATCAGCTTATATGAAATTTGAAGTCTGGTATCGGTTCGTGGATCATCAGGCAGAATGGAGGAATCACATGGCAGAAATAACAAAAGATACTACAATTGGAGATATTTTGAGAATAAAACCAGATGCTGCACCTGTTTTAATGGAGATAGGTATGCATTGTCTCGGTTGTCCTGCTTCTCAGGGAGAGACCATTGAAGAGGCAGCGATGGTTCATGGAGTAGATGCAGATGAGCTTGTGAAGAAGATGAACGAAATCTAATCGCACACAGCCGCAAATCACAAATAGAAATAAAAAAGAGCTATACATTACTGATTCTTTCAGCTGTGTATAGCTCTTTTTATTGTCTCATGTTCACGTAAGTCATCATTTATGATGAAAAATCAATTATGACCTACTTTAGCTCGATTCGTGTCAGCTTCTGCAGGGCGGAATCTGCAATCAGAAGATCGGCATGTTCACTCAAGTAAGCCTCACTTGCAGGAGTGTAGCGCTCGACATGCGCGTATTCGGAAATGATGTTGCAGATCTTATTGAATTCCTCGGGAGTATGGTCTGATTTTCGAAGTACCAGATAAAATGCGCCATTATCCTTCTGCTTATACAGAGAATTCTCACCATTGTAGTAACCGCGAAGTACGTGTGCCAGACGGGATACCTCGTCAATATCTGAGAAAGAAAACATCTTTGTCAGATTAACTGGTATCGTAAGCTCTGGTTCCGCCTCATCGGAAGCAGTCTCTGTAGCTTCCTTGGAACTTTCCTTCAGACGATGGAACAAGTCAAGTACATCATCGGCACCCGAAGGAATGACACCGGTTAGCTCATCACTTTCTTCTGCCTGAGGTTCCTCATCCTCGTGAAGAGAAGGGGCAAACTTGGAAAAGCGTGTATCTAATTCTTCCGGGTCTTCTACTTTTGTGATAATCAAAACAATGCAATCTCCCGAAAGGGGAATTGCCTCTATCATCAGAGGAATGTCCTCTGCTTCAAAACCAAACTGATAAGCTGCCTGCTGCATCATGTCACGGAATAAGTCTTTTGCTTTGTCTGTACCATACGCGAGCTCACTGATCTTAAGTTCCCGATCAGCCAAATCATTCTTGGTTAACGTGCAACGAATCTGATGGTCATTTACTTTTTCAATCTTCATATAGAATCACATCCTTTTCATTGTAGGATAGCCCTTTATAGGTATTTGAAGTATATACTTTATGGGCGTTTAAGTCAATAGGACAGACCTGCTGAGCCCCCTTTTTAGAAAACTTTAATAAAATATCTTGCATTAAATGGAAAAGTATGTTATAAAAATTTTTGAGAGATGCCCTGAAGCTAATTTATGATGCGGAAAGGGGCAATGGTTGATTATTTATTCATCTTTATAAAGTATTTTCAAAGCATTTTTTACACATCATATTGATGTTCTTTTTTTCCGAGTTCATCGGAAAATGTCATTTGAGTCATATGACTCATCGTTTTATCCCTAATAAAACACACAATAGAATCCAAAGAAAACGTACTGTCACAAGCATAGGTTTCGCATCTCTTATCTTTATTATCGGCTTTTTTGCCAGAAAGTATTATCGAAATTTTTCTTTTGCGTGAAATATATCACGATTCCTTTTGGATGTACGCATGAGAAGAAAGGAGGTTCAAATGAATAATGATATGCGCGCACGGCTGGATATGCTCCTGACGCTGGATAACCTTGTGAGTAAAGGAATTTCTCTCTTTATATCCGGTCAAAAAGCAACTCCGGAGGAAGTAGTCAGCAGTGTCATGCTGAACGAGGAAAGCGACTATATGGCTGATTTTGTTCAGGATGAAAATGGCCGCCTGCAGCAGATCTGTTATGATCGTATTGATAACTATTAATTACTTAGAATGACGCCGATTGGGACATCATGAGAAGCTGCTCTGCCTAAGCGCCCCCTCTTGCCAGGGTTAGAGAACTTCAAATTGTGGGAGAGTAAGATATCTTATTCTATGGATTCGGGTGGTTGAATCATCGGCTGTTAAAAGAAAATTAAAGTTTTTTTCGGGGAATTAGGGTGACTATGAAATAGATTTTTGATATACTATGATACAGATGTCGAAAGATGTAAGCAATCATACTTTTATGAGTTGCACAGCAATGGAGCAATTTGTATCAAAAGGTGTATGTTACGTATCACAGAGATAATCAGCAATTAGTAACAATATAGTTTATGCAACTGGAGAAATATCATGAAGAGAAAACTTATCCCCGTTTTTATATCCTTATTTTTAATTGTAATTGTTGTAGTAATTAGTCTGGCAACAGGACTTTTGCAGAAGTATTCTTATTCTTCCAAAAAAGCAGACTTATATTCTTATTTTGGACTTACCTCAGAAGAAGAGGTTGCATTAATGCTGGATGACCAGTATTCAGAGACAAAGGCACTGCTTTGGAAAGATAATTATTATGTTGATTTTGATACAGTTACTTCCTTATTCAATAGTAACTTCTATTTTGATCCGAATGAAAAGCTCTTACTTTATACTACTCCAACGGAGACAATTCGTGCAGATGAACAGAGTGGCATGTTTGTCGAAAAGAACGAGAAGCTTTATATTTCCATTGATTATGTAAAGAAGTTCTCCAATATCGAGTTTGAGACTTATCGCGACCCGAACCATATGGAGATTCGGTATCAGTGGGGAACAGTTAGCTGTGCAAATATAAAGAAAGATACGCAGATTCGTGTACTTGGTGGGGTAAAGAGTGAAGTGTTGACGGAGGTTAAAGCCGGTGACACAGTTAAGATTCTTGAGCCGATGGAGACCTGGAGCCAAGTAAAGACCAACGATGGATATATTGGTTATGTTGAGAATAAGAGATTAGATAATTATCGCGAGGAAGAAGAAACACCAGTGACGGATATTCCCGAGATGGTTTTTAAAGGTAATACAAGGGATCATAAAATTGTACTTGGCTGGCATCAGCTTACCAACGCGGATGCAAATTCAACCTTGGGTGATATGATAGCAGGAACTTCCGGATTAAATGTTATTTCTCCGACTTGGTTTTCCCTGATTGACAATGAAGGTAATATTTCCAATATTGGAAGCACGGACTACGTACAGCAGGCACATGATCAGGGATTGGAAGTATGGGGATTGGTTGATAATTTCAGTACTGAAATTTCCAGCTTTGATATATTGTCTTCAACGACTCGCCGTCAGAACCTGATTAACCAGCTGATTGTGGCAGCGACGGATTTGGGGTTGGATGGAATTAATATTGATTTCGAGAATCTTACCGGTGAAACTGGAGTTCATTTTGCGCAGTTTATCCGTGAGCTGAGTATTCCCTGCAGAGAAAAGGGAATTGTTTTGTCTGTCGATAATTATGTTCCAAAAGAATATACCAATCATTACTATCGCGATGTGCAGGGGAAATTTGCAGATTACGTGATTATTATGGGTTATGATGAGCATTACGCCGGCTCTGTCGAGAGTGGTTCGGTAGCAAGTCTTGACTTTGTTCGAGAAGGAATTGAGAATACGCGAAAGGATGTTCCGGCGAACAAGATAATCAATGGAATACCATTCTATACTCGTATCTGGTCGGAAAAGGGTACGGAGATTTCAAGTGAAGCAGTAGGAATGGCAACCGCAGAAAAGAATCTTGCAGATCATGGTGTGACACCGGAATGGGATGAAGTCACCTGCCAGAACTATGGTCAGTATGAAGCAGATGGAGCGCTAAACAGAGTGTGGCTTGAGGATGAACAGTCTATTGAGGTCAAGATGCAGCTGATTCAAAAGAATGAACTGGCAGGCGTAGCTTGTTGGAAACTGGGATTTGAGAAGCAATCGGTATGGGAGATTATTCAGAAGTACATGAATGAAATAGGATAACGAGGTGCAGGGCAAACAGCCCTGCATTTTTTCTACATTTCTTCATATATATATGGAAAGCACTTATTTTCATAAGGAAGTGAAGGATGAATCGGAATCGTAAATTGGAACTGATGGTAGGAATGCTAATTCTGATTGGCTTTTGTCTAGTTTTTATCAAGGGAAATGAGATGACAGATGCTTTGAGCAAAGAAGTATCCGGGAATATCATAGTTTTGGACGCGGGACATGGAGGGGATGACCCTGGGAAAGTTGGCATTAATCAGGCTTTGGAAAAAGACATTAATCTCGCAATTGCCAAGAAAGTGCAGAAGCTGCTCGAAAAGGATCATATTACAGTAGTCATGACACGAAAAAAGGATGAGATGTTGTGTGACCGTAAGTCCCGAAACAGAAAGGTGCAGGACCTGAAAAAGAGACTGTCCATTATGAATGAATCAAATGCTACCCTTGTGGTCAGTATTCATCAGAATAGCTTTCACGATTCTTCCTGCTCCGGAGCACAGGTATTCTATCATGTACAGTCGGTAGAAGGCAAAAATCTGGCAACCTTGATGCAGGAAAAAATGCGTGAAGAAATTGATCCCGAAAACAAGCGTGAGGCAAAAGCAAACGATTCTTACTATTTGTTAAAGGAGACTACGGTTCCCTGCATTATTGTCGAGTGTGGATTTTTGAGTAATTGGAAGGAAGCTTCCTTCTTGAACGACGAGGATTATCAGGAGAAACTGGCACAAACGATTAAAGAAGGAATCCTTACCTATCTCGACAATGTCAATAAAAATGACAAAAGGAATGGAAAATGAGAATCATCTGCGATATAATGAAGAGCGATAGGAGCGCACATGCTGTGCGGGATAATAATGAAGACGAGATTATGTAAGATTACAGGGACTTCTGAGGATAAGAGAATCATGCAGGAAGCAGGTACCATTATTCTAAATGGAGGACTGGTTGCTTTTCCAACAGAGACGGTTTATGGACTTGGTGGAGATGCTAAGAATCCGGAAGCAAGCGGCAGGATTTATGCGGCAAAAGGGAGACCTTCGGATAATCCGCTGATTGTACATATCGCGGATTTTGATGCATTGGAGCCCATTGTTCAGGAAATACCGGAAGCGGCAAGAAAGCTTTCCAATCGTTTTTGGCCAGGACCGCTTACTATGATTTTCCGTAAGAATGAAGTGATTCCCTATGAGACGACGGGTGGTTTGGAAACGGTTGCTGTACGTATGCCCAATCACAGAATGGCACTCGACTTTATTCGCGCTGCAGGCGGCTACATTGCTGCACCAAGTGCAAATACTTCCGGTAAGCCAAGCCCTACGACAGCTATGCATGTTATGGATGATATGGAAGGCAGAATTGATATGATTTTAGATGGTGGTGCTGTTGGCATTGGGATAGAATCAACAATTGTGGACCTGACCGGTGAAGTTCCTACACTATTGCGTCCGGGGTATATTAATCTTGAGATGCTTCGCGAGGTGCTGGGACGTGTGGATGTCGACCCGGCAATCGGAGGTGTTCTCGCAGATGGTACAAGACCAAAAGCGCCGGGCATGAAATATAAGCATTATGCTCCTAAGGGTGAGCTTTTTCTGGTAGAAGGAAATACCGAAGAAGTCATTGAGAAAATTAATCAGTTAGTGACGGAGAAGCTGGCTGAAGGAGAAAAAGTGGGAGTCATAGCAACCGATGAGACCCAGTCTTGTTATCGCTGTGATATTGTGAAGAGTATTGGGACAAGGGCAGAAGAAGAGACGATTGCGCGCCATTTGTATGGAATACTACGTGAGTTTGACGATATGGGAGTGACTTATATCTATTCAGAAGAGTTTAATACTCCGCATATGGGACAGGCCATTATGAATCGTTTACTCAAGGCGGCAGGTCATAAAATTGTATCAGCAGATGGAAAGTACTGATTACGAGGCGAAGAGATGCTTCAGAATGGAGAAAAGATGAAAATAGCAATTGGTTGTGATCATGGTGGATTTGATTTAAAACAGATGATTAGAGAGCATTTGGCAGAGAATGGATATGATATTTTGGATGTAGGATGTCAGGATAAGCAGTCCTGTGATTATCCCGTTTTTGGAAAGGCTGTAGCAAAGGCTGTCGTGAGCGGAGAATGTGAAAGAGGAATTGTGATTTGTACAACAGGTCTTGGGATTTCCATGGCAGCAAATCGTGTGAAAGGGTGCCGTGCAGCGGTCTGCACGACAGAACTGGAAGCTAAAATGACACGACTTCATAATGATGCGAATGTTCTTGCACTTGGGGCTAATATTGTGGGTCCCGGACTTGCTATCGCGATTACAGACACCTTTATGGATACTGAGTTTTCAGAAGGGGAACGTCACGTACGTCGTGTGCGTCTGATTGATGAAGACTAGAGAAGCTGGGTTTTGCTGGGAAAGAGAAGAGTATACGGAGGAGAAGGGTATGAACGAGAAGAGAAAGGATTACATTTCTTGGGATGAGTACTTCATGGGGGTTGCAATCATGTCGGGTATGCGCTCAAAGGATCCTAATACGCAGGTAGGAGCTTGCATTGTAAGCGAGGACAATAAGATTCTTTCTATGGGATACAACGGATTTCCTAAGGGTTGTTCAGATGATGATTTCCCATGGTGCAGAGAGGGAGATCCGCTGGATAATAAGTATTTTTACACAACACACAGTGAATTAAACGCTATATTGAACTATCGTGGGGGAAGCCTGGAGGGTTCCAAGCTTTATGTATCTCTTTTTCCTTGCAACGAATGTGCAAAAGCTATCATTCAGGCAGGTATTCGCTGCGTGGTATATGATTGTGATAAGTATAAAGACACCCCATCGACCGTTGCATCCAAAAGAATGCTGGATTCAGCAGGGGTGCAGTATTATCAGTATCAACACACAGGTCGTGAGATCAGGTTAACATTATAGAAAAAGGAATCGGGAGGCAGGTGATTATAATCGAACGTTTGAAGAAAGGGATAGTTTTGCTCCTGGTTGTGACACTGATGTCACAAATAGCCCCAACCTATGTGTATGCCAAGACCACCTCTGAGAAATTGAAGGATGCGCAAAAGGAAAAGGAAGAAGCGGAGAGTAAGCTTTCTGAAACAACGGGTAAGATATCCGATTTAAAGGATACAAAGGCTCAATTACAATCACAGTTGAGCAATCTGAATCAAAACCTTACCAATGTTAGTAATAAACTTGCCAATCTCGAATCCAGAGCAACAGATAAAAAGGCACAGATTGAGGTAACATCATCAGAACTCGATACTGCTATTGAGGAAGAGAATACGCAGTATGAATTGATGAAGACGCGTATCCGTTATGTATATGAAA
>CAYZUC010000123.1:3300-7501 GCA_964481705.1 uncultured Lachnospiraceae bacterium | reverse complement strand
TCAAACTGTTTTTGATGTTTGCACCTATATTATATTTTGCCGGAGGCAAATCGTCAACCTTAGAATACACATCCGGGTACTGATTAAAGAAATAATCCCGTACTTCCGGCTTTAGGAAGTCCATATTTGTTTTAAAATAATCGTCAACTGTGGCGATATTTCTCCAATAATCCTTGGTTTTATACCCATAAATCCGTTTTAGATTCTTATATCGGATGAGTACATCACGTACAAAATCGTGTCTGTCCTCCTCTGCACATTTCTCAATCAACTCGATCAGCTGGCGCCTTCTTATGACATAGACTCCGCAGGAAACGGTATTCGTCTTTGCCACCACCGGCTTCTCTTCAAATTCCTCGATACGGGATTCTTCATTCATACGTATGATTCCGAATCGCTCCACATCCTCAGTTGGCGGAAGCTCCTTACATACCACCGTAATATCTGCCTTCTTTTCGATGTGGTACTCCAGTACCTTATTATAATCCATTTTATAGACACCGTCACCGGATGCTATAATGACATAAGGCTCATGACTGTTCTTTAAAAATGTGAGATTCTGATAAATCGCATCTGCCGTTCCGCGATACCAATAACTATTTTCAGAGGTAACGGTCGGTGTAAATACATACAAGCCACCCTGTTTGCGGCCAAAGTCCCACCACTTGGAAGAGCTTAAATGCTCATTCAGACTTCGGGCATTATACTGTGTAAAAACCGCCACTCTCTGAATATGGGAATTTGTCATGTTACTGAGTGCAAAATCAATGCTTCGATAACTACCGGCTACCGGCATGGCAGCAATCGCTCTCTTTTGTGATAATTCTTTCATACGATGGTTGTTACCACCTGCCAAAACAATTCCTATCGCTCTCATTTCTCATCACCTGCCTTAATGATCAAAGTTTTGCCGCTCGGAAGCTGATTATCCGGATAATCCGTCAGCTTGGTGGTTCCTGCAATCACTGTATTTTTTCCTACGGTGACTCCTGTGGGAATCAAGGAACGTTCTCCAACGGTAGTAATGCCATGTGAGTAAATGTGAGGATCCGTTTCGTTTGGTACTTCGTCTCCTGCACCCAGATATACTTTGTCCTGAATCTCAACATTCTCTGCAATGATTGATTTCTCGAGTGTGCATCCTTCTCCGATATGCGTCTCATTCATAATTATGGAATCTCGAACAACCGTATCCTTACCGATGTAAACTCCACAACCAATTACAGAATTATATACTTTACCGCAGATGGTCGAGCCTTCTCCGATAATACTCTTTTCCACAACACTGTCACTGGATATGTACTGAGGTGGAAGCGTATCGCTCTTGGTGTAAATCCTCCAGTACTCTTCGTACAGATTAAACTCCGGTATAATATCTACCAGCTCCATATTGGCTTCCCAATAGGAATTCAAGGTTCCGACATCCTTCCAATAGCCATTGTACTCGTACGCATACATGCTGTCATTCTTTGCGTGGCAATAGGGGATGATATGCTTACCAAAGTCAAGATTCGGCTGGTCAGCCTGTGCAATCAATGCCTCTTTCAAAACCTTCCATGAGAAGATATAAATACCCATCGAAGCCAAGTTGCTTCTTGGATTCTCCGGCTTCTCCTCAAAATCGATTATCTTACGCTTGTCATCCGTAATTACGATGCCAAAACGCTTTGCCTCTTCAAAAGGTACCGGCATCGCAGCAATTGTGACTGCTGCATCGTTTTGCTTATGGAAGTCAAGCATAACCTCATAATCCATCTTATAAATATGGTCACCGGAAAGAATCAATACATAGTCCGGATTAAAACTCTCCATATATTCAATATTCTGATAAATGGCATTCGCTGTACCGGTATACCATTCACTGTTTACCATCTTCTCAAACGGAGGCAGTACTGTTACACCACCTCGGTTACGATCTAAATCCCACGGAATTCCAATTCCGATGTGTGTATTCAAACGAAGAGGCTGATACTGCGTCAATACACCCACAGTATCGATGCCGGAGTTAATGCAATTACTCAGCGGAAAATCTATTATACGATATTTTCCGCCAAATGAAACAGCCGGTTTTGCAACTTTTGTAGTCAAAACACCAAGCCTGCTTCCCTGACCTCCGGCCAGCAGCATCGCTATCATCTCTTTCTTAATCATGAAATCACCTCATATTGTGTTTAATTTTTTTTATTATAACACTTATTTCTGTCATTGTGAAATATTTTTACAAATTTTCTTTAAAATGAATGGCTTTTTTTGGCATAATCTATAGAATTCAAATTTTGTATAAATTCTTCCCAATATTTACTTTGGTAATTATGCACAAAAAAGATTCATATTGTCTTTTCCTATTTAATAGTGTATTATTACATATCGAAAGAAATTCGCATTTATATAGAAAGTGCAGGTGTTTATTTTATGTACGAAATTGATTTTGACCACACCATTTCCATACATTTTATAGGTATCGGTGGTATCAGCATGAGCGGACTGGCTGAGCTTCTACTCGACGAAGGATTTACGATTTCCGGTTCCGATGCCAAGGAATCAGAGCTTACCAGGATGTTAATAAAAAAAGGTGCTTCCATATATTATGGACAAAGTGCTTCCAATATTCAGGATTCTGTAGATTTAGTTGTATATACGGCCGCAATTCATTCGGATAATCCGGAACTTATGGAAGTAAATAGGAGAGGAATTCCAACACTAACCAGAGCACAGCTTCTGGGTCAGGTCATGAAAAATTACTCGACTCCCATTGCAGTATCCGGCACTCATGGTAAGACGACTACGACTTCCATGATTTCTGAGATACTCCTGGCTGAGGATGTTGATCCGACCTTATCTATAGGTGGAATTCTTAAGTCTATCAATGGCAATTTCAGGATTGGAAAATCGGGGCTTTTTGTTACAGAGGCTTGTGAGTATACAAATAGCTTTCTAAGCTTTTTTCCTAAAATTGCAGTTATTCTGAATGTAGAAGAAGACCACCTGGATTTTTTCAAAGATATCGATGAGATTCGCGATTCCTTTCATCGCTTTGCTGCCCTGCTGCCTGAGGACGGGACGCTGATTATCAATCAGGATATAGAAGGCTTATCCGTCATAACGGAAGGACTGAAATGTCACATTGTTACGTTTGGCCAGGACCCTAAGGCCGATTACCGCGCTTCCAATATTCATATGGATGCACTTGCAAGACCTTCTTATGATTTAGTGGTACATGGAGAGAATAACGGAACGATGACACTCGGTGTTACCGGAGAACATAATGTTATGAATTCGCTGGCAGCAATTGCTCTTTCGGACCTTCTCACGATTAAGAGAGCTACTGTAGCAAAGGCTCTCATGAATTTCACCGGAACGGACAGAAGATTTGAATACAAAGGGGAAATCGGCGGTGTAACTATTATTGATGATTACGCACATCATCCAACCGAGATTCGTGCAACACTCACTACCGCTAAGGATTATCCTCATAAGACTACTTGGTGTGTATTCCAACCACACACTTTTACGAGAACAAAGGCTTTTATGAAAGATTTTGCAGAGGCTCTTTCCCTTGCAGACAAGGTTGTATTAGCGGATATTTTTCCGGCTCGTGAAACTGACGATTTGGGAATCAGTTCGAAAACACTTATGGAAGAGATTAAAAAACTGGGAACAGATGTTTATTATTTTCCCTCTTTTAAAGAAATCGAAACTTTTTTATTAGAAAATTGTATCAACGGTGATTTGTTGATAACTATGGGAGCTGGAAACGTTGTAGATATCGGCGAGAATCTACTTGGAAAATAGTTATCCACAGTATCCACATTTTTTTAGGATTTACTTCCTTTAGAAATGTGGATTTTTATTGCTGATGAAATCGGGGTTTGGGAAAGTTGTCCACATCATCCACATTATCCACTTTATCACAAATGCCCATTTTATCGGTGTTTGAGGAGAATTTATCTATTCCTTTTTGAGAGACTATATGCTATAATTCATCTTGCTTTGGAAATATAAAAGAAGTTGGGTGAATGAAGTGAATAGAATAACTTTACGCAGTAATAAAGACTTTGACACTACCCTTGTGTCCAATCGATTTATTGATGAATTTATGATACCAGCAAATGAGGCTCAGATAAAGATTTATCTGCATTTATTACGTTGCATTGGAGCTAATCTGCCTGTTTCTGTTTCGTCAATTGCAGATCGATTTAAT
>CAYZUC010000123.1:0-3290 GCA_964481705.1 uncultured Lachnospiraceae bacterium | reverse complement strand
AAGATATCATGCGTGCTCTTCTTTATTGGGATAAGCATAAGCTCCTCTCTGTCGAGTATGATGACGATAATAATATATTTGGAATCTGTCTGAATGAGATTCCGCCGATTCCTGCTACCAGAAAATCTCCTGTAGATACTGTTGTGGAAGTGGCTATGGATTCATGTCCGCAGATTTCCGCTGCGGTTACTGCAGTTCCCACTGCATCCGAACCTACCACCAAACCCTTTTACTCCTTGGACAAAGTAGCAGAATTCCAGAGTCGTGAGGAAGTAAAACAACTCATCTATATGACAGAACATTACATGGGGAAAACACTTAGTAAGGCAGATGGTCATTCTCTTCTTTATATGTACGAAGAGTTGCAATTTCCTGTTGACTTGATTGAATATCTCATTGAATACTGTGTGAACAACGGACACAAGAGTATGCGTTACATAGAAAAGACCGCACTTGCCTGGGCAGACGAGGGAATCCACACGTTTAAAGCAGCGAAGATGAGTACAACTCGTTTTAAAAAAGAGTACTTCGCTGTACTGAAGGCTTTTGGTATTTCCGGACGTAACCCGGTAGATACAGATATCGATTTCATTAAGCGGTGGACAAATGAGTATGGATTTGATATGGATCTGATTTTGGAAGCCTGCAGCCGTACCATTCGCTCGATTTCAAAACCCAGTTTTGATTATACCGATTCCATTCTAAAGAATTGGAGAGATAAGAATATCCATCATAAATCCGAGCTTGAAAAACTCGATGAGGATTTTCAAAAGTCAAAATTGGTCAAAACAGTACCGCTATCCCGTACTTCTGATAAGTTTAAGAATTTCGATGAGAGAACTTATGATTACTCCGCTTTAGAACAAGATTTACTTCGTAACTGATTCATTGCTTTACCTAAAGGTGATCTGCCTTAGAAAGGGATTTTGATGAGCTTAAGCAATCGAAAGTATGACCAGATAATCAAAGAGTACCGTCAGCGTCAGTCTGATAACCGCATGCTATTGGAGGAACGCAGAAAAGAGATTTACAATAAGATTCCCGAATATCAGAATTGTGATAACAGGATTGTAGACCTTTCCATCGAACAGGCCAAAAGACTTGTACTCGGTACCGATTTTGATCACAGTGATTTAAAAGATGAGATTGCTGCCATCACCAGGCAGAAGCAGGAGTTACTTGTAGAGAATCATTTTCCGGCTAATTACCTGGAACCTGTCTTTGCATGTCCTGACTGTCATGACTCCGGCTATATTGGCAATGAGAAATGCCACTGTCTTAGACAGCGTCTGATCGAGGTCTTATATGAACAGTCCAATATTCGTAATATCTTGAAGGTAGAGAACTTTGACTCTCTTTCTTATGAATACTATGACGAAAAAGAAGTCGCACGTATGCATAAGGTGGTAGAGGATTCCAAACTTTTTATAGAAAATTTCAAAGATGACTACCAAAATTTATTATTTTATGGTAATGTAGGATGCGGAAAAACTTTTCTTTCTAATTGCATCGCAAAAAGTCTGATTGACCGCGGATATTCCGTTGTTTACTTCACCGCTTTTCAGCTTTTTGATTTATTAGCAAAAAACACCTTTGAGGGAAAGGATCAACCGGAGGACAAAAAGGAGCTATACGACGATATATTTACCTGTGACCTTTTGATTATTGATGATTTGGGAACAGAGTCCAGCAATTCTTTCACAAAATCACAGCTATTTCTGATTTTAAATGAACGCAATTGCCGCAAGAAGTCGACCATTATTTCCAGTAATTTGTCTCTTGAGAAGATGGGTGATATCTATTCGGAACGATCCTTATCCAGGATTCTGGGTAATTACAAAATGTATAAATTTATGGGAAAAGATATTCGGGTTATGAAAGTGAAACAGCACAATCAGGCAGACAGCCGGTTGTAAAGAAAGTGAGGATACGCAATGCCAATGCGTGAAGAAAAAAGAAATCTTGAAACAATCCCAGTAGGTTCTCTTGGAATGATTCCTCTTGAGGGCTGCAAAGAGTTAGGACAGAAAATTGACAGTTACCTTGTAAAATGGAGAACAGAAAGAGAAAACGAGCATAAGAATTCTCTTGCTTTTTCCGGTTACCAGCGTAATAGCTATATCCTTGGAGCAAAGGTTCCCCGTTTTGGTTCCGGTGAGGCAAAAGGAATTATTACAGAATCAGTTCGTGGTTCCGACCTCTATCTGTTAGTTGATATTTGCAATTATAGTATGACATATTCCTTAAATGGTATGATGAATCATATGTCTCCCGACGATCATTATCAAGATCTGAAAAGAATTATAGCCGCAGTTGGTGGCAAGGCGAGACGTATCACGGTTATTATGCCATTTCTTTATGAGTCCAGACAGCATAAGAGAAGCAGTCGTGAATCTTTGGACTGTGCCATCGCTCTTCAGGAGCTTGTTCGAATGGGCGTAGATAATATCATTACCTTTGATGCTCACGACTCCCGAGTACAAAATGCGATTCCTCTGCATGGATTTGAGACCGTACGTCCTGCTTATCAGTTTGTAAAAGGTCTTTTAAAGAATGTCAAGGATATGCAATTGGATGCTGAGCATATGATGGTAGTAAGTCCGGACGAAGGCGGTATGGAACGAGCTATTTACATGGCCAATGTTCTCGGATTGGATATGGGTATGTTCTATAAGAGACGCGATTACTCCAAAGTTGTAGATGGACGTAATCCAATTGTAGCTCATGAGTTCCTAGGTACCTCTGTAGAGGGAAAGGATGTACTTGTTATCGATGATATGATTGCTTCAGGAGAAAGTGTATTGGATGTTGCTACTGAGCTGAAGAGACGCAAAGCAAATCGTATCTTCATTGCATCAACCTTTGGTCTCTTTACGAAAGGACTGGAGAAATTCGATAAAGCATTCGAGGATGGAACCATCTTCCGAGTTCTGACCACCAATATGGTATATCAATCACAGGAATTGCTTGATAAACCATACTACATCAACTGCGATATGAGCAAATACATTGCATACATCATTGATACACTGAATCACGACAGTTCCATCAGCGATTTATTGAATCCAAATGATCGTATTCAATCTCTCGTAGCAAAATATAAGGCAGGAGAATACTAATCCTACTTGCATAAAAAAGCCGACAGTTAAATCTGTCGGCTTTTCTAATAATGAAACATGGGGACGGGGCTTTGTGTTTCATTTTTGGTGGAGTAATTGAGACAGGCTGAGGTTTCTTTTTGGTGGAGTAATTGAGACAGGCTGAGGTTTCTTTTTGGTGGAGTAATTGAG
>CAYZUC010000122.1:0-7597 GCA_964481705.1 uncultured Lachnospiraceae bacterium | reverse complement strand
TTTTAATTTTCCTTCCTTGTGCATCTTCCGTTCTCATGTAGCAACGGTAGTAAGTATCATACTCTTCTACCTTTGTACAAATCATATCTGCTGCCGTCTGTATCTGTTTCCCACCTATTGAAGTTACTCTCTGCACCTCTATCTCTTCGGCTATGAACTTCTTAAGTACGTGCATATATTCGGCTTGTATATGCCAATTCCCTTGCTCATCTTTGTAAAGTCCTGCTCCTGATGTTGCTTCACCAAACTCTTTTGTGAGCCAACCTTTTAAGAATGTTATAACTCCTTGAGCTGTGTCATCGTTCTTCTTAGAGACAAATTCTGATAAAGCGCGGAGAGCCGAGAATACATTCGCATTACTCGCTTCATTACTATCATAGCTCTTGATAATGTCTATTGCAAGCTGCTCCGATTTCTGCGCAATTACATACTTCAGATCATTAATGCTATTATCTACCGATGAAGTCCAGTTCCCTTCAGCCTGATGACTTAGAGTTATTGTAGCATCATTCAGCTCATCAAGTTTGCGGACAACCTTAACAATGCGTATATTAATGTATCCATCCGTGAAATATTCAGAGGATATAAGCTTAACCATCTGACCTATCCTTAGCGAAATTCCACGTTTAGTTATATCAATATAATCTGTACTGGCTATATATTTATTTTTACTGTCACTGTATTTTGCCAATAAATCATCTACTGCAGCTTTATAATCATTCTCAGCTGCAGTGATATACGACTGAGGCATTTTTATATTCCATGGAAAATACGAGTCACCTACACGAGGTATCAGGTTACCACCAGGTATCTGTGTATCATTATCAGGATATATATTGATGATCTCCCATTCCGATGTATCGGCATGCCAGTTGGCTTCAAACTCCCTACCATTCAGATCACCGCTTGTAAAAGAGAGCTGCTTAACCAGCCCGGCTATCTCATAATCCGATGGATTAAAAGGCAATGCAGAATCGTTAAAATAATATACAGTATAGGTACCATTCTCGCCTGTCTTCTCTTCTGATCTTACAGAAGTGACCGTTCCTATATAATGTGGAAATATACCTGCAAACGCTTTTTCTTCATTATACTCATAAATTCCATAGTCTGTATTACGATCTACCCATTTTGCACGTGATGGTAACTGCAATCGACTGAATCCATAGCTTGACGGATCTATATTCTTTGTTGAACCTAATGGAATTAGCCGTGTGAAGAATTTTACTGAAGAATCATTATCATCCTGAGTAAGTGAGGTAAGCCCATTTAAGTAACCTAATTCTACCACCTCACCTCTCTCACACTTGCATAGGTTTATAGTATAACCATCAGCCCACATCTCTGTCTCAAAGGTTTTTGCAATACCCGAATCACCAAAGGCGGCATCCCAACAGTATATATTGTTATAGTCGATAGTCTTATTAGCAGCAACTATCACTGTACCGATTGACCACTTATCGGTGTCATATAAACGGTTCATGTTATCTACCCACTTCTGCAGATGCTCTGTAGGGCTGCCATCAAGACTGAACTCACTATTATATTGTCCGTCTGTGAGATTGAAGAACATTGCCTGTTCTGCATCATGTATAGGAGCATATAAATTCACCCTATACTCATATTCACTATTACTTTTCTTCTGTGGCAGATAAGGAGACTTAATACTATATCTTACCTCGTCTATTATTACATAATCATTCACATCAAGTTTGACACAAGAGAATGCAGTTGCTGTTATTGCAAGATTGTCAGCGCCATTTAGCTCCTGCGTATGAGTTGATGATGAATCTGAGTTGAGTGTCAGTTTCAGCACATCTGATTGATTATATATTTTTAGTTCCATATTATAGTGTTTAAACAGCCATTAAATACCGTTTAAGCCTTGTATTTTGGCTCACGGAATTTTATGCTGAATGTGCATGCAGCACAATTGGTATCATTATAGATTCTCAAGTTGCTTACTTCCCTATATATCATTTTATAAGTTCTTAAGTCCTTGACTACAATAGTCAGCCATCCCGATTTTATTGCATCTATGAAAGCCGAGAACTTAGCCGACAAAATCGGCAATGTGTCACTTATTATGCACAACTGCAGCGTACGATCTATTGCCTCATACTGTGTAGTGAAAGAGTCCGGAAGATCTTCGCCGTTGCGCTCCTTAAATGAGACAGATGTAACAGCTTTAGCTGCAGGAACGGCAAGCAGTGCGTCGGAGTTTACATGACCGAACTCCTCCAACTCTGCCAGGAACGCGGAATACTCCGTATAAGCATCCTTTGTATTTATTGTAAGTAATCCCGTTAAATCCATATCATTTCTTTATTTTTATTCCGTTCTGATCAACTCTTGTTAGCAAGTCACTTATTGCCTTTATATAGCTTGTATTCTCAGCTATCTGCGCCAATATTTTACTATCCTCTTCATTGTTTCGCTTCATATCCTTCAGTAGTTGATGCATTCCTGATGTATGATCCTGGACAGATGTAAATGTTCCTTCTAACTTTGTCCCTTGTTCCTGAGTAAGCGAGGCGAAAGAACCTGACTTACCCGATTGTGATGATGTTGAATTAAGATTAATGCCAGCCACTCCTGACATATCCTCTATCTGCTGTTTTGCGGTGGCATAAATCTCATTATATTTATTCCGGAGTGCTGTAACTTCACTTTCACTTAATCCATTGGATGATGTTGCTTCAACAAACTCATTATACCAGTCTTGCATTGCTCCATTCAGATAATTACTCTTTGCAATATTTAAAAACGCATTACGAAAATGTGACTCAAGCGAATCTTGAACCGAGTCAAAGGTTGTTTCACTGTTCAATAATAAATCATCAAGAGATGATTTAGCGTCATCGACGGATAATCCTGACATTGCTTCTGCATTCGCTTGCTTTAATTCACTACTTTTTTCAATCAAGTCATCATATCCGTCGACTAAATTTTTAAAAGTGTCGTAATCACGCAATGAAAATCCCTTATTCTGCCATTCCCTTATTTTAGATGCATCATTTAAAAATGCCTTAAGCTCCTCAATACTTGTTATTCCAAGATCTGATAGAGTTAGGTTATTGTCTTTCCCTTTTTTGGCCAGGATCCAATTATTCTGAATAGCTTTAAATTGCTGATTATAATAAGCAAGTTGAGCGTCAATGGCATTCTGAGTGCTGTTAGTCAATGATTGTTTCTCGGTCATCACAGCATTCTTAATAAGCTCAATTCGACGTTCTATCAGCTTATTAATAGCTTCATTAGTACTTTTAAGCTTATCCGTCACAGCATTCAATCTATCAGTGTCAGCTTGAGTCTTATGAGTACCGGTAAACATGATTGCAATTTTAGTGGCAATCTGCATTGCAGCACTTATTATTGCCAGGATGACGCTTGCCTTTTCCATTGTACTCATTGCTGCTGTAGCAGCTTCTCCTGTTTTGCCTATCGCAGCTCCAGTCCCATCGGCGAGAGTCATTATACCACTTATCATTGATATTGTTGATGATGCAATTTCACCAGCTGCAGATATAAACTTACCTGCAAGTCCACCTACGTCATCACCAATCTGCTGAAATTCACGGCTGGTGTCTTGTAATGTCTGCTGCAACTCCTGCCATTCCTTAATTGATTTTTTATCTGGCGATATAGAACTTTCACGTTTTGTTATTGCTTTTTCCAAAGTGGTCACTTTGGCTTTAGCTTGTGGAATAGCTGGATTATAAGGATCTTCACGCTCCATTTCAGCGAGCTCATTTTTTGTCAGGCTAATAAGCTCATGAAGTTGCTTCAGTGACATATCCACCACTTTATCAGCCCAAGTATTGAATGTCTCCGAGCGTTGTGCGAAAGTATTATTCAGTTCCTCATCAGCTTGCCTGTATTGGTAACGATTTTCTGCCAGTGCTTCATCACTTGCACCTGCAGTTTTAAGATTGGCATAATCTGTATCATATTTTTCTTTTAGTGCTGCTCTTTTTTCAAAATATCCTTGATATATTTCAAGGAGTTTTGACTTAGATGATTGCTCTTCCTTAAATACTGCAGACTGATATTTAGCGTAAGCATATGCCTTTTGTAAGGTAGAATCTGCTTTTATCTCTTTTTCTGCATTCGGATCTGTAACAGTTTTATTCTTTCTGCCTTTAGCAGCCTTTGCAAGAAGTTCTTTTTCATTCTTATCAATTTCGCGAAGCTCATTATTATATTCATATTTTAATAAAGCTTTCCTTTTTTCGATGCCTTCTTCCTTAATGGATATCTTCATTGCTTCCACTTTCTGGGCTGCAGCGATACGTGCCTGATTCAATGTTTCCTGATAGTTCGTTTGGTCATTAGAATCATTTTTACCTTTATCTGTATCAATATTTGCATCATTCAACAAATCTTTTGATTTACCCATTGATGTCACCATTGTTTTTGTAGTTCTGTCAATCTGCACCTGCAACTGTTTCGATTTATTTTCAAGGATATCAGCTGCTTTATCGTATTCTTTAGCCTTTTCCTCCGCTATTTCTTCTGGAGTATATACTCTTGTTGGAGCAGGTGCAGATGCTCCTGTGACAGAACCTACAGGATTATTAATTATGCTTCGTTTAGCAGCCTCAGATATATCGGCTGCTCTTGGACTGGCACGCCTAACTGTAGCTTTCTTACGTGAAAACTCAGCCTGACTATCTGCGTCGAGCTTTTCTTTGTATAATGAAGACAATGTGTCTTGTGCTGCAATGGCCTGTGCACGTGCTTGCATTGCATTGATAAAAACATCTGTATTATCTACAAGAAGGTTCTCTGCATCTTGCACATTTTTGATTTTTACTCCTAATTCATTGAATGCCGACTGGTTATCTTTGACATATTTCTTTTTCTCAGAAAGGCTGTTCCCTAATTTGTTCCATTCACTTCTCAGTAATGCTAATGTGGCCATCTGCTTTCCATATGCTGTATTTGCTGATTTAGTTGCTTCAGCATCTTTCTTTTTTGTTTCTGTGTAGATCCCTTGTGCAATGGTTGCTTCATCAAGGGCATCGGAAGATTTAAATAAGTTCTTGATCCAAATTCCTATTTCTTTTCCATACACTACTGAAAGAGTAATGCCGACTACCATTGCTGTCTGCCAACTCATGATAGATGATAATACTTGTTTCCAAATAGGAACACCCTTCTGCCCTGATGCGCTTAAAGCGTCGTTGGCTGCCTTCGCCTTTTTCAACTCATCGGAAAGTATAGGAAGGTTATTGGAAATGGCAAGAAAGAACATCTGAGGTCCCATTGCCAATGAAGGAAGCTCACGAGCTACTTGCTGGATCGAAAAGCTTAGATTGTTAGCCTGCTTTATTGCAGCTGATGTATTAATTGGAGTTTCAGACGTTGTCTTTTTTACCCTTGATAAACTTTCCAACTGCTCCTTAAGCTTAGCGATTTCTCCCTGCAAAGCCTGTACCTGTGCTAATTCAGCATTACCGGTTAGACCTTGTGATGTTACCTGCTTGAATTTTGCTTGTAGATCGGTCATCTCTGTCTCCAGTGCAGAAACAACTTGCTGAATGTACTGCTTCATAGCATCAGTTCTGCTCTCAACCGAATTTAGTCCGGCTGCCGTCTTATCATCGAAGAGAATTTCCAATCTTATAGGATTCATAACAACTAATCATTGAAAGCCTCCAACTGCGCTGCACTGATGGCATTGCGTCTTTGGCCGTTTATTTTTATCATTTTATTATGTCTGCGAGCCTTTAGTGTCTCACCATCAACATAATGTGGAGCATCTATACGCATCATTATCAACATGAGGTAATTGACGTGTTCCATTATATAGCTTATACTCCAGCCCGTTGCCGTAGCTGTCTCCCCTACGAGTCCGAAAAGGCTATGTGACGGTTCTGTCTTGCCGTTTAACTCCTTTTTTCTTCTGTTGGCTGCATTGGCTCCAGTTTGTTGATCATCTTCGCCAATTGCATAATATACTCGAAAGGGGCTGTGTTGATGGAACTCATTATATGTTTCCATGCCTCTAACATTGAGACCGGATGCATACTCTCACGGATAAACCATGCCAGTAACGATCCAAATAATCCATACATTAATGAGCTCCTAAGAATGCCACACGTCACCATCTTACTGATAGGTTTTGAGTATCGATTCATGAAGTCAAGTTTCTGCTGCATCGTAAATTCTGATGTATCCGAAGTCTCAAACCCTGCCTTCTCAAACAGTACACTCATTCTTACCAAGGCTGCCATGGTAGGCACCTTCATTGTAACTCTTATTTTGCCGAATATGGTTTTAAGAGGAAGGCTGATACCACCATCAAGGATGGCAGCAGCCCCTAATAATTTAATCTCTACGTCGGTCATCCCACTGTTGTTTGAGGCGGAATAATCTCAATACGTTTCTTGGCCGTATCTGCAGGTCTATTGCAATCAATATTCAGTGCCAATGCCAATACGTTTTGTGAGTTGATTCCGTTTGCGAAATCATCCGCTGTTATCTTAGCATTATTGATTTTGATTGTATGACCTGAGTCACACTTGATAGTTACGACTCCCTCTACAGACCAATCTTCAGGTGGAGTCCAAGCTCCGGTAGTAGCATCCTTCGAGCCTCCTACGACATCTATCAAATTATCTGCTTTCAGCTGAATGATATTGCATTTAAATGCTCTCTTTGCAGGCTTACTTACAATTGACTTCACCGGACCATCCTTAACCTGTGCAGCATATATTTCCTGCATTGTTGCAGCAGAGCCAGCTGGTTGCAGACCATTCTCGTCGATCATGCCTATTTCCTTCTCACCTACGCTCAAGGAGTTCAGTCCATAGATAAGACCGTCATTTGTTGCTTCTGACATAATTCTTAATTTTAAATTTTAAAGTTTATAATTCCTTTTTTTCGTAAGTAAAAGAAGACGATTATAACTACTATAGCTGCAGAGATCTTTCCGCTTGTTATCCAAAAACCGTCTATCTTTGATGTCTGTTTGTCTGGAGGTTTCTCCAGTGTTGCCTGGTGCTTAGTCCTAGATGTAGATGTAGAGTGAGATGTATGCTGACGTGGTATACTGTCAGCTATAGCGTCTACTATCAATCTGTTATTTTTAAGACCTACCTTAAGAGTAAGATTACCATCCTTAGATATGTACCACGCATCCACAGGCAATATTTTCAAAGTATCCATCGGAATGGATAATGAAGAATGCCGTGAAGGTATCATATCCCGCCAAGTCTCATCCACCGACGTAATTTCAATACTATCTGTGACTTCATGTTTAGTTATTTCATGAGAAGACTTGCAGGAGCAGAAGCCAATACACCCTATTAATAAGATTGCTATTTTATTATTCATTTTGCTTTAGTTATAGTCTTAATTCCCGATAATCTCTGATTGAGCTCTTCAATAGTACCTTTTAGCATATTATTCTCTTTTCGGAAATTTTCGACTTGAATAGTTAATTCACCTTGTGATTGCAACAACTTGGCGTTTTGCTCTTTCACTTCAATTAGCTCTTTAAGCGTATCTGTATATTTGGTAGTCAACAAATCTATAGAAGATTGGAGCTGAGAAAGGAAATCATTATTTCTTTTTCTACGAGAGACTATCC
>CAYZUC010000121.1:0-7750 GCA_964481705.1 uncultured Lachnospiraceae bacterium | reverse complement strand
ATCCAGGCCAGATCAAGGTAAGTGTTATCAGAGAGTCGCGTGTTGTAGATTACGCAAAATAGTTATAAGTAAAATTTTAGAATGACGAAACCCCAGAAAACGTGATGTTTACTGGGGTTTTTTTATACCTTAATTTCTAAGAATTACTATGAAACACTATATTTTTGTATGCAATTGGTGACAAATTGGTGATGTGGAACGAAAAGATTGGTGATTTAGGTAATCTTGAATAGCTAGTGTTGTGAACAATTTTTATGTACATAGAGTGTTTATAAATTCATTTTGAATGAATTTGTAGATGCTCTTTTTTGTTGCTCAATCATAACACAATCAAGGAGGAAAGAAAATTATGAATTTTGAAGAATTCAGAGAACAGCTTCGAAATGATTTACCCGGGAAGCTTCCGGAGGATATGCAGAATGTTTCTATCGACTTTCAGCATACCGAAAAGCTGCAGAACGGTTCCTATGACGGGATGTGTATTCATCCGGAGGGACAGCCGGTTGGAATGAACATCGACCTTAATCGATTCTTTGACCAGTATCAGAATGGAACATCTTATGAAGAGTGTCTGGATGAGCTAGGAGCCATTGTATCCCATCATCTTTATGAAATGCCAAAGATTGATGTCGAGATGTTGAAGGACTACAACCAGTTGAAATCCATGCTTAGCATTCAGGTAGTTCCAACCGAGTGCAACATGGAGATGCTGCAGAACATTCCGCATAAGGAGATTGAAGACCTGTCTATGGTCTATCGTTTTGTTACCAGTAATGAGAATGCAGAGATGCAGTCCATCTTGGTTACGAACAGGATGCTTGAAAGCTATGGTATCAGTGCCGAGCAGCTGCATCAGGATGCCTTGGAGATGGCACCCATCTATAAACCGGTAGAGATCCGAACCATGGGAGAGGTTTTACGAGAGATGATGGGGGATGACTTCCCAATGGAAATGGTTGAAGCAGATAATATGATGTATATCGCTTCCACGCCAAATAAGACCATGGGAGCCGGAGTCATTGCCTATCCGGATTTTATGGAAAAAGCTGCGGAAACCGTAAAGGGAGATTTCTACCTGTTACCCTCATCGTTGCATGAGGTGCTTTTAGTACCTGATCGTGGAGAGACAGACAGTGCAACCTTGGAACAGATGGTTCGTGATGTCAATGAGACACAGGTCAGCCCGGAGGACAGACTTTCCGACAACGTATATCATTATGACAGTCAGGCGAAAATCTTTGAGATTGCTAAGAAGTTTGAGGAGAGAAAGAGCTACCACGAGATGGATGGTAAAACATCTGTGCTTGAAAATCTTGATCATATGAAGAAGGAATGCTCCGGTCGTCCCAAAAAGGATGCACCGGAAATCAAGAAAGAGACAGAGCGAGCAGCAATCTAAATTGAAGGTGTCATCGGAATAACCGGTGGCACCTTTTTTAGAAAGGATGAGAGTGATGATAATACCGGAAGGTTATACGGAAGTATGTTTGGACGGACTTGTTGAGTTTACCGGAGATGATTACTTCTTTAAACGGATGATGGAAATGGGTCCACCGGCGACGAGAGAACGTAAGAAACGAAACATCATGAATCCACCCATGAATGGTGCCCAGATTGCATGGGAGCGACTTGGTTATGAGGTATGATTACTTTTATGGAAAAGAGGGAGAGCAGTATTCTTTCTACCGAATTCCCAAAGCTTTGTTTACTATGGACTGCTTTGAAAAGATGACTGCAGATGCCAAGATCCTTTATGGCTTGTTACTCGATCGGGTTTCCTTATCGGTTGAGAATGGCTGGATGGATGAAGAGGGAAAGGTCTATATCATTTATACGCTGGAGGAAGTCATGAAAGCACTGAACTGTGCGGATAAGAAAGCAACAAAGCTGTTGCGGGAACTGTATGCATATGGGCTGTTAGAAAGGAAACGTCAGGGCATGGGAAAGCCCAGTATTATCTATGTGAAGAACTTCTACAGTGATTCGTTAAAAGAACGATTCAAGAATCGTGAAAAGTTCGATTCACAAGTCGTCAAAAGTACGAATCAAGACTCGTTAAAAGTACGAGGAATTAATACTGATATTAATAATACTGATTTTAATAAGACTAATCTTATCCTATCAGAGAAAGAGGATGGGATGAGAAACCGAACTCTTTTTTATGAGATGATAAAACAAAATATAGAATACGACATTCTTTTTAGGGAATATCCCTATGAGGCAGAATCGTTGGATGAAATCGTGGAACTGATAGTTGATGTAATCTGCTCCAAACAAAAATACGTTCGGATTGGATCTGATAATAAATCGATTCAGGTTGTAAGAAGCCAATTCGAGAAACTCAATTACAATCATATCAAGTTTGTACTGGAATGTTTGAAGGAAAACACAACGGAGATTAAGAACATCCGTCAGTACTTGTTAACGACCCTATATAATGCCACCATGACAATCAGCACATATTACAGTGCGCAGTATCGTCATGATAGGGCTATGGGGAAAATCTAAGGAAGGAGTGATAACGTGCACAGAGCAACTGTGATGTCAGTAGTAAACCAAAAAGGCGGGACTGGAAAGACCACAACGTGCGAGAATCTCGGAATAGGACTGGCAGAGGAAGGAAAGAAAGTATTACTCATTGATAGCGACCCACAAGGTTCTCTAACCATCAGTCTGGGATATCCGAGACCGGATGAACTGGATGTAACCTTATCAGACTTGATGAAAAAGGTTATGAATGAGGAATCAATTGCGCCGGGAGAAGGGATTCTACACCACTTAGAGGGAGTGGATTTGATTCCTGCTAATATCGAATTATCTGGATTGGAGGTCTACTTGGTAAATGCCATGAGCAGGGAAACCATCTTAAAGCAGTATATTGATCAGGTGAAGAACCAATATGATTATGTATTGTTGGATTGTATGCCTAGCCTTGGAATGTTAACCATTAATGCACTGGCAGCATCAGACCAGATTTTAGTTCCGGTTCAGGCACAGTATTTGCCGGCAAAAGGATTGGAACAATTGTTACAGACGGTCAATAAGGTCAGAAAGCAGATTAATCCAAAGTTAAGGGTAGAAGGAATTCTGCTTACCATGGTAGATAGTAGAACTAACTATGCGAAGGAAATCAGTAGTTTGATTCGGGACAACTATGGTGGGAAGTTAAATGTCTATCAGACAGATATTCCTCATTCTGTTCGGGCTGCAGAGATTAGTGCAGAGGGAAAGAGCATTTATGCACATGATCCGAAAGGGAAGGTAGCAGAGGCTTATCGAGTCTTAACAAGGGAGGTGCTGGAACATGCCGAAAAGAGGCGCAAACATCAGCTTGAGCAGTTACGATGATATCTTTTCTACAGAAGAGAGCAGAGCTGCCGAAACCAAGAAGTCTGAGGCTGGAGAACAGGTACAGCAACTTTCCTTGGACGAACTAACACCATTTAAGAACCATCCCTTCAAAGTGATTGATAACGAGGAGATGGAGAAGACGGTAGAGAGTATCAAGGAGTTTGGTGTGCTGACACCTGCCATTGTACGACCCAAAGAGGAAGGCGGTTATGAGATTGTATCAGGTCACAGAAGACACCATGCGTCTCAGCTTGCCGGATTAACGACCATGCCCTGCATAGTCCGGAATTTGGATGACGATGCTGCTACGATTTTGATGGTAGATGCGAACCTACAGAGAGAAAATATCTCTCCGATGGAAAAAGCACAGGCTTATAAAATGAAGTTGGAAGCGATGAAACGACAGGGACAGCGAAATGATTTAACTTCGGTCCAAGTTGGACCAAAGTTGGATGCAGCGGAAAAAATAGCTGAAGAATCGGGAGATAGTAGGTCTCAGGTAAAAAGGTATGTCCGCTTAACCGAACTGATTCCACCTCTACAGGAAATGGTGGACAATAAGAAACTGGCTGTGAACCCGGCAGTGGAGCTTTCCTATCTGACAGAAGATCAGCAGAAGGATTTGATTGAGGCTATGGATTATGCACAATCAACTCCATCACTTTCACAAGCTCAAAGGCTTAAAAAGATGAGCCAGAGTAAGAAGTGCAATCTGGTGTCCATGTGTAATGTCATGTCAGAGGAGAAGAAATCAGATCTTGACCATATCGTGTTAAAGAATGATTTGCTGACAAAGTACTTTCCCAAGAGCTATACACCAAAGCAGATGGAAGAAACCATTGTAAATTTGCTAGAGCAATGGCAGAAGAAAAAGGAACGGAACCAATCACTATAGCGGTTTGTTGATTTTGATAATCAATGAGCCGCTATTTTCGCGTAATAGGGAGGAATTCATTATGAAGATGAAAATAGGAAGTATGGATGGTGTTCTGCTTCGTAAACCGGGGCAGGAGGGTGTGATTCTTGGACATGAGGAAGCAGAGAAGCAGTTTGAACGAATCGGCATTAATATCGCCAGATACAACATTCCCGGAACAAGCCTTGTTCTGATTTATCAGGCAGGAGAAATCTTAAAAGTTGGAAATCAGAAATTCCTTGTGGGAACAGCCCTCATCTGTCACAGAAAACACAAGACCATTTCGGAACTAAATGAGGATGAAGTCTTTGAAGCAGTGATGGAGCTTGTGGAGCGTGAAGTGAAGGTAACTGCAGACGGTGAGAGTTTCCTTGTGTATGAGCTTAGTTAGGAGGTGCTTATGAGTCAAAAAAGTAAAGATACCATGGATGTATTACTAGTAAAACCAGGACAGTATCCGGAGAAGGTCAGTATCGGTACAGAGCTTGAGGATTTACAGAGGGCAGTAGAGGGAGATATTGAGGTGGTTTATCCCTATCGAGAGAAGGTGGGTATTATCTGCAATGAAGAAGGGAAAATAATGGGACTGCCACTTAATCGAGATGTCATGAATGATGACGGTAACAGGGTAGATATCATTGCCGGGAACTTTCTTGTGGTGGGATTAACAGAAGACAATTTTGGAAGTCTGACAGAAGAGCAAATGAAGCATTTTGAAACAAAGTTTCATCAGCCGGAAACCTTTGTGAGAATGGGAAGAGATATTTTAACAATTCCAATCCCGGATGAACATGTGATGAAGAAGGAAGAACCGCAAAAACCAGTACAGGCTCAGAGCCGATAGGAGGAAGAGATGAGCAGACCATTAGCTTATATCGCAACTGCCAAGAGACTTCACATTGTGGCAACGACTCTTGACGGAATCATGAAGGTGGATGGCGGAAGCAAGCACATTGTGAGTAGGCCCGATTAAGGAGAAGGGAGGAGCTTATGCAGGAAGAGGTAGAGAACCGGTCTGTGAACCTGGCTATTTCGACCAGTAAATTAAGTGCGAGGGCAATCATTGCCGGAATACGAATGTATTTAGAGCACAAGAGAAGAAAACAACTGAATCTGGAAGACGATACACCTCATGGGAAGCAGTCAGTACAGAATTTGATTGGACAGAATCAGGGTGCAACCTCCATGGAAATTGGAGATAAGCATATCAAAGCATTTGAGAAGATTGCGAAAAAGTATAATGTAGATTTTGCGGTGATGAAGGATAAAACACTGGTTCCACCAAAGTATATCGTATTTTTTAAGGCAAGAGATACCGATGCATTGAAACAGATTATGCTCGAATATGTCAATAAGGAGATGAAACGAGGGGAACGCCCCAGTGTATTGGCACAGCTTAATATGTTCAAAGAGTTTGTGAAGTCCTTACCGAAGAAAGTACGCCATAAGGAAAAGGAGCGTTCGCTATGACAGCGAAAGATGTAAAGCGACTAATAATCCTAAATGTCCCTTACGTTTTTATTGGAGGACTGGCATCGAATATCGGAGAAGCATGGAGAATGGCGGGGGGAGAGGAGATGGATGAAAAGATCAGAAATTTAATCCAGACCATTCCCCTTGCGTTTCAAAACTCACTCATCAGCTTTCATCCCAAAGACCTGCTGTTTGGACTAGTTGTCGTTGCAGGAATCCGGTTAGCCGTTTATCTGAAGGGTAAAAATGCCAAGAAGTTCCGGCATGGAGAAGAGTATGGGTCTGCCAGATGGGGAAACAGTAAAGATATCGAACCCTATATGGCAGACAACTTTAAGGATAACATCATCTTAACCAGTACGGAGCGGCTGATGATGAGTAACCGTCCAAAGAACCCGAAGTATGCCAGAAACAAAAATGTTCTGGTGGTGGGAGGGTCCGGTTCTGGTAAAACAAGGTTTTGGTTAAAACCCAATCTGTTACAGATGCATTCGTCCTATGTGGTAACAGATCCAAAAGGCGGAATCGTGTGCGAGTGTGGCAAAGCATTATTACGCAATCACTACCGTCTCAAAATCTTCAATACCATCAACTTTAAAAAGAGCATGCACTATAATGCTTTCGCTTATATTCACTCCGAAAAGGATATCCTGAAGCTTGTTACAACACTGATTGCAAACACTAAAGGAGATGGTAAAGAGGGAGATGAATTCTGGACGAAGGCCGAAACTCTTCTGTATACTGCCTTAATTGGCTATATCCATTATGAGGCACCGGAAGAGGAACAAAACTTTTCGACCTTAATTGAATTCATTAATGCTTCTGAGGTAAGAGAAGACGATGAGGACTTTCAAAATCCGGTGGATTTGATGTTTGAAGTATTAGAGCGAAAGAAGCCGGATCACTTTGCGGTACGCCAATATAAAAAATACAAATTAGCGGCTGGAAAAACCGCAAAAAGTATCTTAATTTCATGCGGCGCACGACTTGCTCCGTTTGATATTCAGGAATTACGTGAGATTACCATGTATGATGAACTGCAGCTAGATACATTGGGAGACAGAAAAACTGCACTATTTCTAATCATGAGTGATACCGATGCGACGTTTAACTTTCTGATTTCCATGATCTATACGCAGTTATTCAACCTGCTTTGTGAAAAGGCAGATGACCAGTATAAGGGAAGACTTCCGGTGCATGTGAGGTGCCTGATTGATGAGACAGCAAATATCGGACAGATCCCCAATCTGGAAAAGCTCGTAGCAACCATCAGAAGCAGGGAAATTTCTGCATGTCTGTTCCTACAGGCGAAAAGCCAGCTAAAGGCAATCTATAAGGATAATGCCGACACTATTGTAGGAAACATGGACTCCCAGATTTTCCTTGGAGGGAGTGAACCGACGACTCTAAAGGACTTGAATCAGGTGCTGGGAAAAGAAACCATAGACACCTACAATACCGGAGAAAATCGTGGGCGCGACCAGAGCCATTCACTCAATTACTCAAAGCTTGGGAAAGACTTAAAGAGTATTGATGAATTGGCAGTACTGGATGGAAACAAATGCATTTTGCAGCTACGAGGAGTCCGTCCGTTTCTATCGGAGAAGTACGACCTGACGAAGCATCCGAATTATCGGTATACGTCAGATTATGATGAAAGGAATCGACTCGACATTGAGAAGTTCCTGAAGCGAAAACTACAACTTCATAAGGATGATGTCTACGACGTGGTCAATGTAGACAGTAACTAACAACCCTTCCGTTTAGAAAATCGAAGGGTATTTTTATGCCCGGATTTCTAGATGGAGCTTTAATCACAGGAGGAATTCATTATGGCATTTTTCAACAGCGCAGTAGATGTATTACAGACACTTGTAACAGCACTTGGAGCAGGACTTGGTATCTGGGGCGTTATCAATCTGATGGAAGGTTACGGTAACGACAATCCGGGAGCAAATGCTCATGTGCCATAAAGTAACACACTGATAAATGCAGACAGCCAACCTCTAT
>CAYZUC010000120.1:0-7791 GCA_964481705.1 uncultured Lachnospiraceae bacterium | reverse complement strand
CTCCCTCCGCATTTGTATAAATCAACCAGCACTAAATAATAAACTATCATCTGACCTTCTACTAATACTAAGTCTTTAATAACAATTCACCTAATTATTTTCATAAACATACTATTCTATCCATTTTAGCTAATACAAATTATTAAGTAGTAATCCTTGTCATATTAACTAATATCAATAAAAAATCCGACTATCTACTCTTTCCCGATATTCATTACCACAATTCCAGTGAGAATTAATACCATTCCGATGAGTTCTTTTATCCCCATCTTCTCTTTTAGGATAAAATAGCTCGCAAAACACACAACAATATATACTAATCCAGCAGATACTGGATAAAAGATACTCAAATTCATACTTTTCATCACAATGAGAGAAGTAATAAAACTTATCACATATAGTACCATTCCAGATAGCAAAACTATATTTAATTTTACATGTAACACCCCTCTTGAAATCTCAATTAAAAACTCCCGGGATGTACCTATCTTTAATAAAATAAGACCACCTGCAGAAAAAATTACATAAACTAATATCTTTAACATATTACACCCATTCTCATTTACTTTCATTCTTACCTCTTAATCGTTTGTTTATCCCATCAATTTCGTTGTTCAATATTGCAATCTCTTGTATTAATCGTTTATTTTTATTCGATAAATCTGAAACAATAACAGTAATAGATACTAAAAGCATAATAATCAAAAATAAACAGATTCCAAAAAGCCCATTAGATGCAATTTCTATCCCCAGAAAATTCGTAAGACATATTAATAAGCGTGGAAATATTACCCATACTAACATTACAAACCCACTAAATAACCATAGAAGACAATACTTTAGTGCAATCTTCTTTTTCTTCAAAAAATGTATTAGGATATAAAAATAGATAAGAATTAAGAGTAAAGAGAAAATTCGCATATTTTCAGACATTATTACTTACCTCCCATCTTCTGAATGATTATTGCTAGTGAGACCTTGATCATATAATATATAGACTTAATAGGAGAAATGGAACTTAATCCTCCTTGACGATTTTTCATAACAACAGGAACCTCCACTATCTTAGCACCATAATTACTTGCAACAATTATTGCTTCCGGCTCTGGATAGTCTTGAGCGTACTCTTTCGAAAAAATATCAATGTATTTTCTATTAATTGCTCTAAATCCGCTTGTAACGTCTTTAACTCTCTGTTTTGTGCAGAGAAAAATCAAGAAACTCAATAAATTGATTCCGAATCTTCGCATAATAGATGATTGAAATCCCTCTCTATTCAGAAATCGAGATCCAATTACAATATCCGCCTCATTATGTACTATTGGAAAAATAATTTTCTTTATTTCTGATGCACAATGCTGACCATCTCCATCCATCTGAATAGCTATATCAAAATCATGCTTCTTTGCATAAATATAACCTGTCTGCACTCCACCACCAATACCTAAATTAATAGGCAGGTCTAAATAATCAATATTATTATTTATCAGAATATCCTTAGTATTATCAATTGAAGCATCATTTACTATAATTTTATCAGCTTCCGGAAAATACTCTTCCAAATCCTTAACTGTCCTTAATATATTGTCCTGTTCATTATATGCAGGTATAATAACTAGTACTTTCATTCTTCTCCCTATTTTTCTAACAATGTGTTTCTGTAACTACTACATACAACTGTACTATATATTAAATAACTTGTTCCAGTTGTTATAAACACTTTAAACTCCTCAAAATTCAGTTATCTTTACAACAGCTGAGCCAGAAATAACGCTTACTCCATCTTGATTAACCACTTCTGTATTTAGCTTTAATATTCCCTTTTCTTGATTTAGGACTTCTTCAATCTGAACTTTAGCTGTCACAGTATCTCCAATGAATACAGGATTCCTAAACTTAGCAGATTGTTCTAAATATATTGTTCCTGGTCCAGGCAACTGCATACCTATCACATTCGATATTAAGCCTATGACAAGAATTCCATGAACCACTCTCTTTCCAAAAAATGATTTCTCAGCGGCTACAGAATTAATATGAATTTCATTCATATCACCTGTAATTCCCGCAAAAAGATAAACATCACTTTCTGAGAAAGTTTTTGTAAATTCTGACTTCATTCCTACTTCATATTTCATCTTCTACCTCACAAATTGATTAAATACGATACTTTGCATTCTGAATAAGAATCGCATCCCCCTGCCCCATACCACTACATATCGCAGCAATTCCATATTGAAGATTTCTTCTTTGCAATTCGCTTACCAACGTCATCAAAATACGTCCACCTGACGCTCCAAGAGGATGACCATATGCAATTGCTCCTCCATTTACATTGACTTTTTCTAGATTGCATCCCACAATTTGACTACTGATTAACGTAACGGCTGCAAAGGCCTCATTTATCTCAAACAAATCAATATCCTCTACTTTCATATTAACCTTCTTGAGTAATTTGTTAATTGCTTTACCCGGAGCAGTAGCTATATACCTTGGATCTTCTGATTGCATCGTATGAGAGATAATATACGCCTCTGGTTGTATATTATCTTGTTCAGCATATTCGTTACTCATTATAATAAACGCTGATGCCCCATCATTCACTCCAGGTGCATTTCCAGCAGTAACCGAATTGTCATCAATAAAGAGTGGTTTCAAGTGTGAAAGCTTATGAATATCTGTTTCTGGTCTTGGAGCCTCGTCCTGTTCCATTATCCTCCCATGAGACACCGGAACCTTTACAATCTCTCTTTTTAGATATCCACAATCCATTGCTAATTTAGTTCTTTTTTGACTCTCCACTGCCCACGTATCTTGTTCTTCTCTTGAAATACCATATTCTTTAGCAACAACTCCACCATGTACCGCCATGTGTTGATCATAATATGGGCACCATAATCCATCCTTTACCATAAGATCAACAAACTTAAAATCAAACATTTTTTGACCCCATCGGGTAGCATAAGAGATAAATGGTGCATTTGACATGCTTTCCATTCCACCAGCAGCAATGATATTTGCATCTCCGCAACGAATTATTTGGTCTGCCATGGTAACCGCTCGCAAACTCGATGCACATACCTTATTAATTGCGTCGACTGGAACTTCACATGGTATTCCTGCATTAATTGATGCCTGTCTTGCCGGAATTTGTCCACATCCTCCTTGTAAAACCTGCCCCATAATTACCAAGTCCAAGTCTTTTGCTTCGACACAACCCCTTTTTATTACTTCTTTTAATACAATACTTCCTAGTTCGACAGCTTTATACTCTTTTAACATGCCACCAAATTTTCCAAATGGAGTTCTAGCATAACTTACAATTGCACTTTTTTTCATCATATTCTCCTCATTATACATATAGTAATCCATTAATCCTGATTACCTGACCAGATATATAGTTTGTACTCTCCTTGCATAAGTCTACAATCGTTTTTGCCACATCCTCTGGATTTCCTAATTTTTTCATAGGAATTCTCTTTATTGCACTTTCAAGTACTTTATCAGATACATCCATTGTCATTCCAGTAGAAATATAGCCCAATGAAACAACATTTGCAGTAACTCCATATTTTGCTGTTTCTAAAGCAATACTTTTCGTTAATCCAATCAGTCCTGCCTTAGCTGCTGCATAGCTACAAGATCCATATATCCCACTCTCTCCCATAACAGAACCAATCGTAATAAATCTGCCCCTTTCACTCACCTTTAACATACCAAGCAAATGTTTTGCAATCAAAAATGCCCCAGTAAGATCTGCATCAATAACTCTATTCCAACTACTTACTTCCATACTTTCAATTAATGCATCTTCGAAAATACCTGTTGCATAAATAATAGTATCCAGATAGTTAAACCTTTGTATTATCATTTCGCGTAACATCTCAACATCACTTTCAGACGAAACATCAACTTTAACGGACAACAAATCACTACTACTTCCTCCAAATTGAGCAATTAATTCTTGGGCTTTCTGTGTATTATTATTATAAGTAAAAATCACTTTATAACCAGCATCTAAAAATCCTCTTACAAGAGCACTTCCTATACCACCTGTTCCTCCTGTTATTAATGCAACTTTATTCATTCTGTTTTCCCCTTTACAAATCATCAGTATCAGCCCATGTTAACAGCCAATTTTCTGGATTTAATAACTTATCTTCATAATCAATTTCTCTGTTCTTGTGAATTATAAACTTAAATATATAGGGAGACTTAATAAACATTTTTTTTAGGAGGGCAGTTTTATATTTACATTTATTAATCATACAACCAACTAAAGCACATTTACTTTCCCTTGCATATTTTATCGTTCTTGTAATTAATTCATTAATTACTTCACTATCAAAATTTTTCACCTGAATATCTACTATAGTAGTAGATTGTAAATCATATATTAGCGTGTTTCTCAACACTATATATCCAACCATTTCCTCGTTTCTATATGCAGAAAAGATATGATATTTACGCCACTTATTTTGATTATATCTCCAATCCAAAAAAACAAAATCGCGTTGTTGCATTATTTTATGCTGATTTTTTGTTTTATTTATGAAATTGTTAAGCTCTTTAGTATTCGTAAACTGACTATCTTCCATTATTTTAATTTTTCTTGATTGTCCTCCTGTTACAGAAATCACTCTGTAAAAAAGCTGGGGAAGAAAACCCAGTATAGTAGACAATGGACCAATTTTAATAAATTTATTAAACAGTTGTGCAAAATCAACCGGATAAACATAAACTGGTAGGGGCATAGCAACCTTCCATCCAATCTTTAAATGTCCTGGTAGAACTGCCTTTCTAATTGGAAATCCATAAGAGAAATCGATATCATCTATACCCGATTGTTCAAGTGAATACTTCCCTAATTCTACAAACATTCCCTGGAAACGATAGTTCGGATGAGTCATAACATCAACCACAATTGAACCCTTTTTTGTCTCTCCATTTATCTGAATATTACTTGGACAAACTGCATAATGCCCAACTACTGTATCATCAACTGCCAAAAACACCTTGGTTTTTCCTGCATAATTATTTTCAAATTCCCAATCCCAGAATTCTGGTATTAATTTATCCAGATCATCATCACCAAAAACAATCTTACGTAATTCTAGAATCTGGTCTTTTTGTCCATTATACTTTTCTAAATGCCATCTTACATTATTCATTTCTATTCTCCTGTTTACTTTGTAATAAATAGTGTCGAATTGTATCAAACTGATATTCCTTTAGCACTTTCTCTAGTTTCTTCTGACATCCTCCAATTCCATAGTAATGTATCATATAATTAAGAAATGACAATTTCAATTTGGGCTGCATTTTATCAATTTCTCTAGGATGCAAATAAAATACTACTGGCATATTTTCCCTTTTAATTATGTAATTTGAAAAGGACTTAATGAAGGAAATGGGAAATAATCTAAAATACGCTCCTCCTGAAAAAGGTACCTTAAGACGTTCTCCAAATATTGAAAAGGTACTCGGAGGTATTTGAATCAATTTACAACCACTTTCATAATATGATGATACATAGATTTTCCGTGGCGCATCAGGAATTCCGTATAACTGATTTTTTGTAGGAAAAATACTGGATGTATAAACAAAACCTTCTTCCTCCAATATCCTCAATGCCCATAATGAATTCTCTGTAATTGACCAAGATGGAGCTCTGTATCCAATAACTTTATCATGAATCAGGCTCTCTAACACTTGTTTACTTCTTCTTACATCATTTCGAAACTCTTCTGGCGTCTGATTGTAAACTAACATGTGTGCATAACCATGGCTTGCTATTTCATGTCCAGCTTCATGTATTTTACAAATCATATCAGGGTGTTCTTCAGCAACTATTCCCAGCACAAAGAAAGTTGCTTTCACCTGATATTTATCAAATATCTCTAAATAAGTATTCACATTCTCCTCAACTGTGGATTTTGTCATTTTCCCATTTGTAAACAATCCATCCTTATAATTTGCATGGTACCAGTCCTCGGTATCTATTGTGAAAAAATTGTTTTGCATATTTTTGTCCTCTTCTATATTTTGTAATAATTCTTTACATAGATGCTTTGCACATTTGAACTAAAGAATATCCAATGTTCTTCTATTCTCTACGCCGATGCTCATACTATAATATATAACAATTTAATTTCTTAAATAATACAAGTAAAGATCCGTAGTTATGAACTAGAAAATTCATGAATCATTCAAAATACTGCCTGTTTTCCACAATCCTTGTAATATTTAAAACATAATGTACCATTTCCTTAAATTGATACTCAGAAATTATAACAGTAGAATTAGGATTCTCTGGTGAGAAAACTACCGCAGCCTTACACGCTTCATTAGGAGGTACAAAAATATCAGAATAAGAAGATTTCACTTCACCTGGCGCAATTGTATAATTCTGTATTGTTGTGCTAATATAAGTATCATCTTTTCCCAACCAATTGATCTGAAATCTCATGTTTATTGGCGTTTCTTGTTCATTTTTGATTAATTGTTCTATTCTATAATTATTACTATTATCCACAGGAATAAATACCGTATAGGGATTTTCTAATGATATCTCAAACTCCTTATCAAATTGCTCAGTGGCGATAGTTTTTCCTAGTGATTTAATGTGATACAATTTATAGTCATTCACCTGAGCCAACTCATCTAAAATCACTAAACCACTACTCTCAATTTCTCCTAACTCTTGCATTTCATTCTCATCAGATACCTTACAAATGTAATAATCAAAATCCGAAATAAACTCTTCAATCGTTATTCCCTCCTTATTAATTATCGATTTCCAAGCATATCCATGCCAATCATTAGAAGAAAAATAACCATCATAATCTCCTTTGTAATCAGATGAAGAAAACACTTTCATATTTGATGGAATCTTACTAAGCAAACTTGAAATTGCTGAAACACTAATACTATCTGAAACTTTTGTTAAATTATCTTTCCAACTATAGTTACTCTTGATATAAATCAATCCTGGTATTGAAATTAGTATAGATATACTAAACATACAAATCATATTAAACTTGCGCAATTTTTCACAGATAATACATAAGGACACTGCTACAAGCATACTTGCAAGCATAAATATTGCCATATAATAACGCAAGTTAAAGGTAAAGAAAGTTGAAATTCCATACGATAGAAAACATACTAAGCTCCATATAGTTACTTGTCTTTTTCTGTGAATTATACATCCTATTGGAATAATTGGAAGTAAAAACAAGTAATAACCAAGTGCTCCATCTTTCATTTCAATATTCTTACTTGAGTGAAGTATTATAGTCTGTAGTGAATTGAAGTTATAGCCCAAAGGGCTACTATCAAAAGGATCAACAAAGTTTTTTAATGGAAAGTATGGCGATTTAAAAACATCGTTGAACCAAGGGTAAAATGGATTACCATAACGATACCATGCCTGTCCAAATGGAATAGCCAAAATTAAGAAAAAAAGAATACCTGTAATAATAATTTTAGAGACACTTCTTATTGTTAATGATTTTTCTCTAATAATGTACATTATTACTAATATAATGGCTACTGTTCCCCCAACCAGTATTGTATATGATATAGTTAATTTCGAGATAACCGAACATCCAAAAAGTAAACCAATTATAGGTAGCTTTTCATAGCATTTTTTGGGTTCAATATCTGCGTATAGCAAAAAACCTGAAAAGGCAAAAAAAACTGGTAACATTTCAACATAAAACATTGTTGCAAAAGAGAAAAAAAGTGGAACAGAATAGAATATTATTGCTAAAATAATTAAGTTGGTTTTCA
>CAYZUC010000119.1:0-7948 GCA_964481705.1 uncultured Lachnospiraceae bacterium | reverse complement strand
GCTATACAATGAAAAAGATTTTCAGACAATGCTTGATATATCTATGGAGGATTATCGTGAGAAAACAGCGTCGGCACATAAGGTAGGCGAATTCCCTTATAGTGTTATGGCGAAAACGATGCGTCGTGTCATTCTGGATTATGGTGAGCAGCTGCTGATCAAGTCACCGAATTTTGGATTACAGGAATTACGACAGGAAATCAGTCGATACTTGGAGAGAAGCAGAGGAATCCAGGTGAAGCCCTCTCAGATTATCATAGGCTCCGGTTCGGAATATCTGTATGGGCTGATCGCTCAGCTGCTGGGAACAGAAAAGACCTTTGCGCTGGAGAATCCTTCTTATGACAAAATCCGCCAAGTCTATGAAACGCTGGGGGTAAAGTGCGATATGCTTTTACTCACAAAGGATGGAATCTTATCCTCGGAATTGGAAAAAACAAAGGCCTCCGTGCTCCATGTGACTCCTTTTAACAGTTATCCAAGCGGAGTAACGATTACGATATCAAAAAAGAAGGAATATCTGCGATGGGCTATGAACCGAAATTGTGTGATAGTGGAGGACAATTATGAATCGGAACTGACGATATCGAGTAAGCCGGATAATCCCATCTTTAACATGTCTGATGGTGTAAGAGTGATTTACTTGAATTCCTTTTCGAAAACAATTGCCCCATCTATGCGAATCGGTTATATGGTTCTTCCACAGGAGCTGATTGATTCCTTCCAGAAAAAACTTGGATTCTACTCCTGTACAGTGCCTGTCTTTGAACAGCTGCTATTGTGTGAACTAATTCGTACAGGAGACCTGGAACGTCACATTAACAGAGTACGTCGTAAGAAGAGAAAACTGATGAAAGAAAAACCGTAAGAAGTGTCGCACAACACACACACAAACATTGCAATATTCAACCATTTTCGCTATAATAATAGTAGTGTCTTTTTTTGACGCGAGATATCTGAAAATAATAAGCATAATTGGGTGCTGTTTATCTTAATCTGTTCATCTGGGGAGATGCGAGCGGATACTAAGGGGGCAATAAATGAATAAAGAGAGTTCACCGGAAGAGCTAAGGGATATAAATCTTCTTGATATAAGAGAACAACTAAAAAAATCCTTAAGTCGTGAAGAGGATTTGATGAATCAGATGCAGATTATAGTCAAGAACCTAAATTGTGGTATTACCATTGCTCTTGACGAGTTTGGGTCTCCGAAGTATGTGTATTCGAATGATTTATTTTATTCGATTTTTGGATACACAAAGGAAGAATTTGAAGAGGAGGAACTAATACCCACCAGAGATTTAATTCTGCCGGAGTATTCCTTTGAAGTGAAAAATGCCATCAGTACAATGTGTTCTCAGATGAAGCCGACCGTAATGATCTTTCAGGCAAGGAAAAAAGATGGTGAAATCATATGGGTGAAGATACGCTGTTCGGTTCATTTTCGGAAAACAATTGGTAAGATAGCCTTTATCACTACCTACGAGGATATTACAAATAGCAAAGCACTTGAGGACAGAACGCTTGCCATTAATGAAAAGCTGGCCAATTCTGAGGTCTACATTCAGTTGGATCTTACAAATAAAGTAGTCGAAGAGTACCATTCAAATTATGAACCGGAGAATAACGGTTTACCTATTCAAAGAAGGAATTATCAGGAGCTTTTGTTATCGCCAATTTACCCTAAAGAGAGGGAAAATGTATGGAACAATCTTTCCTATGATAATTTAATTAAGAATTATTATGCAGGAAATACGAAGCTATCGGAGGAATATAGAAGGTGTATGCCGGATGGAACCATTCGGTGGTTTGCTGCGACAGCCATTGTAGTAAGTGGCAGAGATGAAATTCTGAATGCATTTATCTATATGCATGATATTGATGACAGGATGAAAATCCGAATTGCTAAGGATAAAATTGCGGATTCTGATGTATCAGATATTACAATCATTAATATTGTCAGTGGTTTATGCAGAAATATCAAAATTTATGACAGCACAATTGCAGATGCAAATACACAAAACAGATATGAGGATAATCTAAACCAGTTTATTGAGGATGAGGTCATTCCGGAAGATCAGGAAGCCTGTAGAAGGTTCTTCCGGCTTACGAATCTGATCCGCATAGTCAGGGAAAAAGGCTCTGCGTCTCTATCCTCTTGGATAAAAAGGAGGGATGGAATAAATGCACGGAAAAATGGAACGGTTACCTATTTGGATAGTACGTGTGAAGATTTACTGCTGGTAGGCAGAGATATCACGGAGCTTTTCGAAAAAGAGCAGGAACAACGGATGGCTTTGGAACAGGCAGCGCTGCTTGCGGAAACTGCAAATCAGGCCAAAAGTGAATTTCTGTCACGGATGAGTCACGATATGAGGACTCCGCTTAATTCCATCCTTGGACTTACTGAGCTGGCAGGGAACGAGAACCAAATAGAGCAGATTAAGAGTTACTTAAAGAACATCGAGAACGCTGGTAGATTTTTGCTGGCGCTGATTAACGATACGCTTGACCTTAGCAAGATTGAAAGTGGTAAAATGGAGCTTCATAGAGAACCGTTTCCTCTTTCTGAGTTTGTAAGTGGAATAGATACTGTCATCCGACCACTTATGGAAGCAAAAAACATAACCTTTGCTATGCGGCTTAAAAAACAAATCAGTTGTATCGCAGTTGACCGAATGCGATTTAATCAGGTCTTTTATAATCTCCTGTCCAATGCAGCAAAGTATACACCGGAAGGCGGGACGGTGGAGTTCTTTTCCGAATCGATTGCACCGAAGGGAGATATGGTGGGAATGCGATTCCATGTCCGCGACAATGGGGTAGGAATGGGCAGGGAATTTCAGAAGGTTCTGTTTGAACCCTTCTCGAGAGAGTATGATGAAGAGTATGGGGAGCAGAAGGGAACAGGTCTGGGTCTCGCGATTGTTAAGCAGATTGTAGATCTGGCAAGCCTGATGGAAGCATTGCCCTTTTACGTGCCAGCAGCTCAATTATCAAACTTGCCGATTATGGAAATGAGGTTATTACCTCGGTGGTTACAGATGTAACGGAGTTACACCAATTACGCAAGAAGGCATCAGAAACCGCTGATAAATTAGACACGATCCTTAACACTGTGGAAAATGGAATCTCAGCTTTTGCGATTCATGAGGATTTCTTTGAATTAATCATGGCAAATGATAAATTCTATGAAATACATAAAATATCCAGAGAAGAATCTCCAAAAAGTATGCAGGAAGCGTTAGAATTGATACATCCGGATGACCGTGACATGGCACGGGATATTATTCGTTGTGCATATGGCAAAAAGGAACCATCTGTTGGTGAGTATCGGATTATTCACCCGGATGGGAAGATACGGTGGATTAAGGCAATCATTTCAATTACGCAGATTACCGGTATTGACGCTCCGGTACAGGTTACGATTTTCTCCGATATTACGGAGCTTGTGGAAAGCAAAACCAGCAGACAGAGTGAAGGATAGAGAAATCTTTATAAAGGAAGGTATACAGAATGGATAGAATCAAAGTTACGGATGTAAAGGGTTTTAAAATTGGTTCCACGGAGGATCCAGTGGGAGCTACCGGTGTTACAGCAATTATATGTGAGAAAGGTGCTGTTGCGGGAGTGGCGGTACGTGGTGGTGGACCGGCGACGCGGGAAACGGACCTGTTAAAGCCGGAAAACATGGTACAGCAGATTCATGCCGTGACATTGTCCGGAGGTAGTGCTTATGGATTGGAGTCGGGAAGCGGAGTGATGAATTACCTCGAAGAAAAGGGTGTTGGGTTCGATGTAGGAGTTGGTTTGGTGCCAATTGTCTGTGGAGCCTCTCTTTTTGATTTGGTGGTCGGTGACTTCAAGGCGCGGCCAAATCGTGAGATGGGATATCAGGCAGCAGCGAATGCATATCAAGCAAAATACCGGGATGGTAATTACGGAGCCGGAACCGGAGCGACCGTTGGAAAATATAGAGGTGTGAGTCGTATGATGAAGAGTGGACAGGGCTCCAGCGCTGTTCAGCTCGGAGAGCTTCAGATTGGTGCCATTGTAGCTGTAAATGCGTTGGGAGATGTTTTTGACCGTGATGGAAAGCAGATAGCCGGAATGCTCTCTGAGGATGGAAGCAGTTTGCTTTCGACATCTGAAGAGATTAAATCAGATATCAGCAATCAATTTGATGTGTTTAAGGGAAATACGACTATCAGCTGTATTATTACCAATGGGAAATTGACAAAAGCAGAGTGTACAAAGATTGCCTCGATTGCGCATGATGGTTATGCAAGAGTGATCAAACCGGTTCATTCTTCGGCCGATGGAGATACCATTTTTGTCATGGCAACCGGAGAAGTAGATGTGAACTTTGATGCTCTGGGTGTATTGGCAACAGAGCAGATAGAAAAGGCAATTGTAAACGCAGTTCAGTCCGCAGAACCGGCATACGGACTGAAAACAGCGAGTCAGTTCGGGGAGAAAGATTAAGAATCTTTCTCCTCATTTTCCATTCTATTTTTACGACTTTTAAATAGGGCAGCAGTAATACTGAGTACACCAAGACAGAGAGCACTGTAAAAAACAAAACTAAAAATTGCAGTTGCTATAGATCCCGACAGGCTACCATAGTTATAATAGGATTTTACAAAAAACATGACTGCGCACACAGCTCCTGCCAGTAGGCTTACAATTAGATTCGTTGTAAAATTGGGTTTCAAGTGGCGGTCCCAGATTCCCTTGCGTAAGCATGCGACAGCAAGATACAAGCTTAAAATCATAAAAACGATCCATTCGCCTGCCAGCTCACGGTTCAGAGCACCGCCGCTCATGGCAAACTGTACTGCCTGTACAGTGAAAAGTCCCCAGAAGGCAATCCAGCAGCCATTTCTTTCGATGTGTAGTAGTTCCAGTTCTTTCATTTCATCTAAATTTGATTTACTTTGTTTCTTCATTCTGCTCATCCTCTCCAAATAATTCATCTAATGATTTTCCTAACACGTGACAAATCGTTCTGCAAAGCTTAATTGTGGGATTGTATTCTCCCTGCTCAATGGCATTGATGGTCTGTCTCGAAACACCAGCAGCATCTGCAAGCTGTTTCTGCGTCATGTCCAACTGGGCACGTGCGACTTTAATTGGGATATTTCTACTCATTTCATCACCTCTTGTAGGTACTATATCACTCACACGACTAAATGTCAAATATAATATACACAATGTCGGATACGAAAGTAAATTATCTGTTGACAAGAGGAATAAAATAAGCTATTCTCTATTTATAGACCGACGGTCGGTCTAATAAAACAGTAAGGAAAACAAATATGTCAAATGGAAAAACAGCAGTGGAACGAAAAAATGAAATTCTGGATGCTGCTACCAGACTTTTCTATGAAAAAGGCTATGAAGCAACAAGTGTTAACGATATTATGAACAGCGTTGGGATTGCAAAGGGGACTTTGTATTATCACTTTAAAAGCAAAGAAGAGATTATGAATGCTATGATAGAGCGGATTACAAATATGTTGATCGCTCGTGCAAGAATGGCGGCGGCAGACAAGTCACAGACGATTCCGGTTCGAGTATTTATGACATTTGGAGCGTTAAATGTACAGGAGCTTGATGGCATGGAGCTTTTGAATCTTATGCACAAGCCTCAGAATATTTTGATTCACCAGCGACAGAGAGAGATGCTTGAAAGGGAATTGGTACCAATCCTTACGGAGCTGGTGGAGGAGGGAATAAAGGAAGGCGTTTTTGAGACGGAGTATCCACGTGAGAGTGTTGAGATGATTCTGATTTATGCAGATATTGCCTTTGATGATATGAATGAAACGGAGCCGGAGGCAACGCAAAAGAGGATACAGGCTTTCATCTATAATCTGAATCGTATTTTTCAAACTAAGAATGAGGATTTTAATCTGTTATACCAATTGTTTTAAACAAAGTGCCACAGCTATGTGGTATCTTTTTTACAAGAACACAGACCGACGGTCGGTCTGTAATAGATAAGCAGAATTAAATGCACAAAGAGAAGTGCAGGAATGGAGATAAGCATGAAGAAGAGCATGAGGAATTTTATGATTTTATGGATGGGAGAATTAATATCTACCATTGGTAGTGGGCTTACTGCTTTTGGATTGGGCGTATATGTATTTCAAAGGACAGGCATGGCGACAGCAACAGCACTCGTATCTTTGCTTGCATTGCTACCTACGGTAGTACTTGGACCGGTAGCAGGAGTTTTGGCTGACCGCTACGACAGAAGATTATTGATGATTATTGGAGACAGTTTTTCGGCGATAGGGCTGGTATATATTTTGGTTTGTGTATTGAGCGGACATGCAGGATTGCTGCAGATATGTATTGGAGTCGGAATCAGCTCTGTATTTGCGGCACTCTTAGAGCCGGCGTATCGCTCCACGATTACCGACCTTCTTCCGGAGGAAGAGTACGATAAGGCAAGCGGACTGGTTCAGACTGCCGGATCTGCAAAATTTCTGATCTCTCCTTTTCTTGCAGGATTTCTGATGAAGTATAGTGGGATAGAGACAATTCTGCTTATCGACATAGGTACATTCTTTATCACGGTAGGGGTTACACTCTTTGTTAGAAAGAAAATCACAGCACATAAGGAAACAGAGAAAAAGAGCTTTTGGGCAGAGATGAAGGAAGGGATGGCAATCATAACGAAGAACAGAGGAATCTTCTTATTAATTCTGTTATCCTTTGGAATCTGTTTCTTCCTGACGTTTATACAGACACTTTGTACACCGATGATCCTATCCTTTGCAGATGAGGCAGCACTTGGAACCTGCGAGACCTTGTGTGCATGCGGTATGTTAGTGAGCAGTATTCTTATTGGCGTATGGGGTATCAAGAAAAACTATGTTAGGATCCTTTCGATTTCCATGTTTGTGGATGGGCTGTTCATGGCACTCTTTGGAGCTCGTGAAAACATCATATTTGTTACGGTTGCCGGTTTCTTTTTCTTTGCTGCGCTGCCATATGCGAATACGTGCTTAGATATCCTGGTAAGAAAAAACATACCGAATGAGCTGCAAGGGAGAGCGTGGGGGATCATTGGACTGATTTCTCAGATGGGATATGTGGTCGCCAATGCATGTATTGGTACTCTTGCGGATCAGATTTTTGAGCCAATGATGAGAGCGGATGGAGTATTAGCAAATAGCATAGGAAGAATTATTGGGTCAGGAGCCGGTAGAGGAGTAGCTCTTTTGATCATGACAGGCGGGGTAATGCTGTGTGTTTTGGCAGTTATGATTTATCGGACAAAGTCAATAAGACGTTTGGAAGAACAGAAGGCATGACCTGTGTAAGAGACAGGCACTTGTACAAATGAATGGAGAACAGTATGAATATATTCTGGAAATACTTAAAAAATGATATCAAAAGCAGCCGTCTGATTTCCATCGCAACCGTACTTATGATTACGATGTCAGCTTTATTGCTAAGTACGGCGATGATATTACTCGGCAATCTCTCGGGTTCAATCGACTCTATGATGGAGCACGCAAAGACACCGCATTTTATACAAATGCATGCAGGCACGGTTGATAGGATGCAAATGGAACAGTTTGCAAAAAATACACCCATGGTGAAAGCCTGGCAGGTCATGGAATTCCTGAATATTGACGGGGATGAGATTCGTATCGATGGGCAGACGCTGGCAGGAAGTGTGATAGATTATGGCTGCAGTGTACAGAGTCAGGAGTTTGATTATCTGACTGATATGGAGGGAAATCCGGTTTATCCCAAGGAGGGAGAAATCTATCTTCCCCTGTGTCTGGAGAAAATGGCAAGCGGAGCAAAAACAATAGAATTATACGGGATTCCTTTTCAAATAAAAGGATTTATCCGGGACTCGCAGATGAACTCCGAACTTGCGTCTTCTTCCAGATTGCTTGTCAATCCAAAGGATTTAGAAAAACTC
>CAYZUC010000118.1:0-7969 GCA_964481705.1 uncultured Lachnospiraceae bacterium | reverse complement strand
TTGATAAGGAAAATCATTTACGGAAAAAACATTATTTGGATGAGAAGGTAGTGGTGTATTGTTAGAAATAGGTAGATTGAGAAAATTCTTTGAAGAAGATACAGTGTTGATAACCAATCATGCATCGGAGCGATTTCGCCAGCGTAGTATAAGAATGAGAGACATACGGGAAGGTGTGTTGACAGGAGAAATTATTGAGCAGTATCCAGAAGACCATCCATTTCCAAGTTGTTTGATATTAGGTTATACATGTGATAAGAGACCAGGATCAAGAATTATTACAGCATATATTCCTGATTTTGAAAAATGGGAAGCTGACTTAAAAACAAGGAAGGAGTGACAATTATGAGATGTATGAGTTGTAAAGCAGACGATATGGTTGATTCAACAGCAACTTATTTTGCACAATTAAATAATTGTTATGTTATTATCGAGCATGTTCCATGCAAAAAATGTGAACAATGTGGAGAAGAATTTTTTGCGGCATCTGTTATGGAAAGAATTGATAGCATTTTGGATAAAGTGGAGAAGATTGCAAGTAAGATATTTATTATGGATTATCAAACAGCAGCGGAGAAATTAGCGTTGGTATGAGAAGTAATAGGACTTGTAGGGTTACACAAACCCTGTAATACTGGGTTTTAAATGTGAAAACATTATTTATACCAGTATGTCTTACAACATTTCAGAACAGCTTAAAACACCACAGGACATGTGTCTTGGGGTGTTTTTTTACGTAAACTATGGTAAAATACCTTTATGGAATAGTGAGATTTACATGAGACAGTAAGGATTGTTTATAATAGAAATTTTGAGAATAATGAAGTGTCTATTCTGCATTTATCAGCTGCTGAATATTTAACCTTTTGACTGTTAGAGGGCAGAGTGATGTAAAGGAATCTATCCAGATGAAAATTCAGAAATTCGATTTTTTTGAATAACTGCAAGTGATGGGAAAGAGTATGTTATGGATGATGAACGTCTGAAAAGTCATTGCAATACATTAGAAGAGGCTGTTGCTAGTTGTTTACTGTATAAATTATGAGTAAAAGTCGCGACATTGTCGAGATTTTCAGGAAGGATGTTGAAAAAAGCGTTTATAACACAATGCTTATTTTTTATCGGTAGATTTATTCAGTTGCATTGATATAGCTCCGGAACATGGTATGCTTTTTCATTTGCAAAAGAACAGATTGTATAATAAGGAGTTATGTGCAAAAATAAAATAATGAATGGAGACAATAATGAATTTAGGTCTAATCGAAGTTATGAAAGTAATAATCTTAGGAATAGTGGAGGGTATCACAGAATGGCTCCCTATCAGCAGTACGGGGCATATGCTCTTGGTCGATGAATTCATACAGATGAATGTATCAGATTCCTTCAAAGACATGTTCTTTGTGGTGATTCAGCTGGGAGCGATATTGGCGGTTGTGCTATTATTCTGGGAAAAGATGTTTCCCTTTCAATTTAAAGACCGCACCAAACCGGTCATTTTGAAGGACACCTTTTCTATCTGGTTCAAGGTAGTCGTTGCATGCATTCCCGGTACAATCGTGACACTTCTTTTTGACGATTATATCGATGCGCATCTTGAAACTCCAATTGTGATTTCGATTATGTTAATCCTCTATGGAGTTGCATTTATTCTTGTGGAGAACTGGAATAAGAATCGTCAGGCTATTACAACAGACATTGCAGGTATTACATATAAGACTGCTCTAATCATAGGACTATTTCAGGTGTTGTCCATTATTCCGGGTACTTCACGTTCTGGTGCCACGATTTTAGGTGCATTATTAATTGGCGTTTCCAGGACAGCCGCGGCGGAATTTACGTTCTTCCTGGCGGTTCCTGTTATGTTTGGATTGAGTGCAATTAAGATGATTCAGTTTGGATTTCATTACACACCGGCAGAATTGGCAACACTTATCATAGGTATGGTGACTGCATTTGCCGTTTCGATTGTCGTCATCCGCTTTTTAATGGGTTATATTAAAAAGCATGATTTCAAATTGTTTGGATGGTATCGGATTATACTCGGTGCGATATTGATAGTTTATTTTATGTTTATTAAGTAGAAAAAGGAGAGAAACAAATGAAAAGAATCGTTTTATTTCAAAGTAATTCCGGATTTACAGAGAAGTATGCTAGATGGATTGCAGAAGAGCTGGGATGCGAAGCACTTCCACGCAAGAAGGTAAATGCAAAAGAGTTAGCTGATTACGATCAGGTTATCTTTGGAGGGTGGATTATGGGAAGCCACATTATGGGCTATGACAAGATCAAGGCCTTGAATCTTCCCCATTTATTCGTATTTGGAGTTGGAGCAACGCCTGCGTCAAAGGAACTTGTTGAGAGCCTGAGAAATGTGAACGCTATGGGCTCTGAGCCACTTTATTACTATGTAGGTGGTGTCAGTCAGGAAAAATTGGGATTTATTCAGAAGGGAATGCTTAAAATGGTTTCCAAAGCAACACTCCAAAATCAGAATTGTACAGAGGAAGAAGCAAAAATGGCAAAAGCGCTAACGACCTCTTTTGATAACACCAAGAAAGAGTATATTGGGGAATTAATTCAGGACTGTACGAAATAGAAAAGCTGATTCAACCCTAATTGTGTTACAGATTAGGGTTGAATCAGCTATAAGTGCATGTGATGCTAAATCCAGCCGCCATCCAGTCCCAATACCTGACCGGTAAGATATTCATTTCCTTTTACAAGACAAATCACAAGCTCTGCTACCTCATCAGTGCGTCCCATGCGGTCGGCAGGGATCTCTTGAATCAGTTCTTCTCTTTCTTCTTCACTAAAGACCTTATTCATATCGGTATCAATTACGCCACAGGCTATGGCATTGACCTGAATATTACTTGGTCCAAGTTCCTTTGCCAATGCTTTGGTGAAAGCATTTACGCCGCCTTTTGATGCAGAATATGCAACTTCCATGGAAGCACCCACCTTGCCCCATGCAGAAGAAATATTTACAATTTTGCCGCATTTCTTTGGAATCATCAGCTTGGAAGCGAATTTGCAACAGGAAAATACCGATGTGAGATTGGTATTCATAAGCTTATTCCATTCCTCAATGCTCATATCATTTAACAGTCCAATGTGGGAAATTCCCGCGTTGTTAATCAGGACATCTAGTTCTGATATACTTTCAAACATATGCTCAACAAAGTCGTAATCGCCAATATCTCCCACAAAAGTTTTGCAATTAATATGGTACTCGGTCTCGAGCTCTACTCGTAAGGAATCCATTTCATCCTTAGATTTCTGACAAACTAAGTACAGATGATATTTTTCCTTGGCAAGTGCAATAGCAATCGACCGTCCGATACCTCTGGAAGCACCCGTTACAAGTGCATATTTTTCTTTCAAAATGAGTCCTCCTCTCATGTAATCTGTAATAATTATGATCAAATATAGAAATGTTTCTATAAATTTATTGTATACCAGATTCCATGAATAAAACAATCTTTTTATGAGACCTTATTAATATAGAAGAAACGCAATAAAGATGATATACTGTCTTATAGTAGGAAACTGTAGAAACTTGAATGTGAGAGGTGAAAGATGTCGGATATATTTGATATGATCATTATAGGTTCCGGGCCGGCTGGATTGTCCGCAGCAATTTATGCAAAAAGAGCGCGATTGAATGTTCTTGTAATTGAAAAGAACGGGATAAGTGGAGGACAGGTTCTTAATACCTACGAGGTAGATAACTACCCTGGACTTCCGGGTATTAGCGGCTCTGATTTAAGTGAGCATTTCCGCGAACATGCTGACAGGATCGAGGTACCATTTATCATGGATGAGGTCGAAGGCATACGCATAGATGACGAAATAAAAATGGTGTATGGACAGGAGAAGGAGTATTCCTGCAGAACACTGATTATTGCTACCGGTGCCAGGCATGCAAAGCTTCAAGTACCTGGAGAGAGAGAGCTTTCGGGAATGGGAGTCTCCTATTGCGCTACCTGCGATGGGGCTTTTTTTCGCGGACGTACTGTTGCAGTAGTTGGAGGTGGTGATGTAGCAGTAGAAGATGCAATTTTTCTTGCAAGGGGTTGTGCAAAGGTTTACGTGATTCACAGACGGAATGAGTTACGTGCGGCAAAATCCTTACAGGAAAGTCTGTTTCAGCTTCCGAATGTTGAGATGATATGGAGTAATGTTGTGAAAGAGATTAAGGGAGAAGAACAGGTTCAGAGTATATGCATTGAGGATGTTCATACCGGAGAGCAAAAGGATCTGCAGGTAGATGGAGTTTTTATTGCAGTTGGCATACTTCCGAATTCCAATGAATATACCGGCAAGCTTTCCATGAATGGACAGGGCTATATTATAGCAGGAGAAGACGGAACAACTTCACAGGCGGGAGTATTTGCTGTCGGAGATGTAAGGGAAAAGCAGCTGCGACAAATAGTAACAGCAGTTGCAGATGGCGCAAATGCGGTATTTTCCGCACAAAGGTACTTAATTGACCATATGTCCAAATAAACCCCATATTTAGTGGTTTTATGTAAACTGGTAAATACTTCTTGTTGTTGACAAATGTTACATACAGTGATATATTTATTTACAGATGTAACAAAGTCGTAATATACTTTTTAGAAAAGTGAAACTGACAGGAGACATAAAACCCATGAACAAAGGACTTGTGAAAGTAACCGCGTGTTGTCTTACGGGAGCATTAATGTTTACTGAATTTCCTTTCACGACACAGGCAATGACAGTATCTCATGTTATGCCGGTGGCTGGAATTGCTAGGGCATTGAATGAAGGTAAATCAGTAACATCTGTTAAGGCAGATAAGATTAAGTTTTCGGCAAGTGGAAATGAATTGACAGCTCTCTCAGCAGGAGAAGCTATAGAAGAGATAGTACCATTTGAAAGTACCGTTAAGAAAGAAACAACCATTAAGGAGACCGCAGATAATACGGATCCTGCAATCCTTACGGTTGGTGCAGCATCTGCTACCATCAGTGTTAGCGAGGATGAAGTTACAGAGATAGTTGAAGAACCCGGATCTGTCAGCCAAGATGGAGCAGTCGAGGGTGATGAGAGTGAATTGGTTAATGTTATCACCGAGAGTGAGAATACATCCAATGAAGAAGAAGACTTTACCAATCTTGTAATTGCTCAGGTCAATGATTACGTTAATGTCAGAGACAAAGCAAGCGAGGAAGAGGGAGAGGTCGTTGGAAAGCTTTATAACAACTCCGTAGGTGATTTGCTTGAGACCGAAGGTGATTGGATTAAGATCAAATCCGGTAATGTTACTGGATATGTTAAGGGCGAATACGTTGTGACCGGTGATGATGCAGTCGCATTAGCCAAGGAGGTTGGTGTACGTACTGCAGTTGTAACAACAACAACACTTTATGTTCGTAGTGAGCCATCCACAGAAGCAGAAGTGCTTGGAATGGTTCCAATTGAAGATGAACTTACCGTAACAGAGGAGCTTGACGGATGGGTTAAGGTATCCATTGAAGAAGGTGACGGTTACGTTTCTACAGAATTTGTTGACCTCTTTACTGATTTTGTGAGAGCAGAGTCAAAAGAGGAAGAAGAAGCCAGACTTGCAAAGGAAGAGGCTGCAAGAAAGGCCGCTCAGGAAGCAGCAGATAAGGCTGTTAAGAAAGCATCCAAGAATAAGGAATCCGCACCGGCAGGAGGAGCAGCACCTGCAATTTCCGCAAGTGGCAGTGATACCGGTTCAGCAGTTGCTAACTATGGTTTACAGTTTGTTGGTAATCCATATGTATTCGGAGGATCTTCTCTTACGAATGGAACGGATTGTTCTGGATTTGTAATGAGTGTATATCGTAACTTTGGTGTTTCTTTACCACACTCTTCTGGTGCAGACCGAGGAGTTGGATATGATGTAGGTGGTCTTGGAAATGCTCAGGCCGGAGACATCGTATGTTATTCAGGTCATGTAGGTATTTACATTGGAAATGGTCAGATTGTACATGCTAGTACAGCATCGACCGGAATCAAAGTATCCAATGCAAATTATCGTAATGTCTTAGCAGTTCGAAGAATCTTTTAGTCTATGACACCCTTGCTTATGCAAGGGTGTTTTTTATTTCGTAGTTACATAGCAGATGGAAATAGACTTTGTCAAGGATAAAATTTGGAGCGAAATAAGGCATTTAACATGGATTTTGGTTAAGGTGCACAAAAAATAAAAAACATTTGAAAAAAGTCGAATTTCGAAAGAATCGTCTGACAAAAGTTATCCACATTTTTAGGCCTCAAAAGAGAGATAAAATGGACTTATACACTAAGTTATCCACATTATCCACATAATTTTGGGTTAAAAACCGAAAAATTTATGGTAACTGGTCGAACAAAAGTTTTGGAAGAAACGTAAAAGTTGCATTCTTTGTAAAAAAGGAGTTGACTTTGCTGTCGAACGCCGTAGAGATGAGAAAGCGGTTTATTTCATTGCAATCAGATTGAAGAATGTGGTATAATACAACTAGACTTAAGTAGTACAAGTCTAGAATTTACCAGTAAAGGAGTTGGTCGAAATGCGTTTTATTATTAGTGGCAAGAATATCGACGTAACGGAAGGTCTTAGGACAGCAGTTCAGGACAAGATTGGAAAACTGGAGAGATACTTTACTCCGGATACGGAGGTACATGTAACGCTTAGCGTGGAGAAAGAGAGACAGAAGATTGAGGTCACAATTCCGGTTAAGGGAAGTATCATTCGTAGTGAACAGGTAAGCAATGATATGTATGTATCGATTGACCTTGTAGAAGAGATTATCGAGAGACAGCTTAAGAAGTATAAGAATAAAATTGTGGATAAGGAGCAGGGAAACGGAAGTTTCCGTCAGGACTTTATTGATAAAGAATCTGCAGATGATGAGGAGATTCAAATTATTCGTACCAAGCACTTTGGGATTAAGCCAATGTATCCGGAGGATGCATGTGTACAGATGGAATTACTTGGACACAATTTCTTCGTATTCTTGAATGCAGAGTCGGATGAAGTGAATGTTGTCTATAAGAGAAAAGGAAATACTTACGGTTTGATTGAACCTGAGTTCTAGAAATGAGATAATTGGATACCCTATCTTATGGGTATCCTTTTTTTGCCCTTTTTTTGCTTTGTTCTTGCAAAATAATGGGCTCTGTGATAGAATGGACAAAGTGACAATGACAAAAAAATAACAATCTATTTTTAAGGAGGAATTTTCATGGCTAAGAAAGTTGTTTTAGCAGGAGCATGTCGTACAGCTATCGGTACTATGGGTGGTTGCTTAAGTACAGTTCCAGCAGCAGAATTAGGTGCAATCGTAATCAAAGAGGCATTAAACAGAGCAGGTGTTGCTCCGGAGAAGGTCGATCAAGTATATATGGGATGTGTAATTCAGGCTGGTTTAGGACAGAACGTAGCACGTCAGGCTACATTAAAAGCAGGTTTACCTATTGAAGTACCTGCAGTTACTATGAACGTTGTTTGTGGTTCTGGTTTGAACTGTGTTAACCAGGCAGCACAGATGATCATGGCAGGTGATGCTGATATCGTTGTAGCAGGTAGTATGGAGAATATGTCTATGGCTCCTTATGCTCTTCCTCAGGGACGTTATGGATACCGTATGGGTAATGCTCTTTGGGATGCATTCAATGATTATCACATGATCAAGACAGCAGACAATATCTGTGAAGAGTGGGGACTTACTCGTGAAGAGCTTGATGAGTTCTCTGTAAAGAGCCAGCAGAAGGCTTGCGCAGCTCAGGAAGCAGGAAGATTTGACAAAGAGATCGTTCCTGTAGAAGTTAAGAAGAAAAAAGAAACAATCATTGTAAATAAGGATGAAGGACCAAGACCTGGTACAACAATGGAAGGTCTTGCTAAGCTTCGTACCATTAATCCGGGCGGATTTGTAACAGCAGGTAATGCATCTGGAATCAACGATGGTGCAGCAGCAGTCGTTGTTAT
>CAYZUC010000117.1:0-7971 GCA_964481705.1 uncultured Lachnospiraceae bacterium | reverse complement strand
TTATTTATTTCTTTTCTTGTTTCTCTTTTTGTTTCTCTTCTTACTTGTTTCTTATCTGTTCTTAGTCGTTTTTCTGTTTGTTTTCCTGCTTCTGCGCTTTCGTATTGTGAGCTTCTCTGGTTACCCTAATTTACCCTGCTATTTGACCCTAATAGTTGTTCAAAGCTTTTCGGTAACGGTGCTGTAACGCTCTCCGGCAATTCATCACTCTCAATTCGATATGCATGAAGCATTTGAGAATTGACTCCGTAACGTTTATCAATCATTTTATTCACATGAGTATTTCCATACTTGCCATCACCCAGAATCGGATGTCCAATCGAAGCCAGGTGAGCACGAATCTGATGTGACCTTCCTGTTATCAGTAATACTTCTAAATATGTACAAGAAATCTTGTCCATCCCCTCTTCTTGTAATTCGAACCATTGTAATGGAGTGTACTCCGTAACAATCTCGAGTGCTCCCTCTTTCGGACTCTTTCGTATCTCTACCTTATTATTTCTCTCATCCTTCCATAAGAAACCCTCTATCCTTGCTCCAGCTTTCATTGTACCAAGGACGATACAACGATAATACTTGTGAAAGCTTCTGTCATGAAGCAGCCGATTCCAATTCTGCAGTCCCTTAATTGTTTTTCCGCATATTATGATTCCACTTGTATTTCGGTCAAGCCGATTGCAAATGGAGGGACGATAAATCTCCAAATCCTCTTTGGTAAGCGCTCCCTGATTAATCAGATACTGAATCATTTCTTCATTTATGGATACATCCGATTCCTGTGATTTTTGTGAAAGAATACCGGATGGCTTATTGATAATCAGTACATCCTGATTTTCGTACAGAACATCTACCCTACCCTTGGCACCATTTAACCGTTCGGAAGCATTTTTACTCCCCATAAATTTCTTTACTGTTTCGTCAGCAAAATAGATTTTGATGCTGTCTCCGACTTTTAGTATTTCTTTTCCATCAGCCTTTTTATCGTTCAGAGTAATGTTTTTTTTACGGAGCATTTTGTATAGAAAGCCACTACCTGCTTCGGGTAAAACACGGCACAATACCTTATGTAGACTCTGACCCTCTTCTTTCTTTGAGATTACTATTTCTTTCATTCTTTTCCTTTTCTATGATTATAAGGATAACTGTCCAATTAAAGTCAATGCTTGTTCATCAACAGACACTTTATTTGTCTCCGTTTCCGTTCCCTGCAGCCTCTGCAGCTCATCCAAACGATTCAGGAACTGTTGGAGATCCAAAATGATTGTTACCGTAACATTCTTTATTCCATTTTTACGAGAAAAATCCTTTAGATGCTTTTCAACAATTTTCCCATCTGCCGCTGAAATATTGGAATAACCGATTATATTCCCTTTCACACAGGTAAAAGCATAAACCGGATAAGATTTTGATGTTGTCGTGATGACCGAATCGAAAAAAATCCCAGCGTCACCTGCATGCTCCTGTATTCTTTCCATTTCATTACTCTTCCCACCATGATAACGATAAAACATAAAACAGGTTACTGCGTTTCGGCAGGCTGGAAGCATTCCAAGTATTGAAATAACCGTAAATAAATTTTCCTTCTTCCCAGTATTTATATACCCAATGATAAAAACGGACAGCGCAATCGCAAAGAGTAGTAACGTTTTAATCAATTCTACCCTTCTTTGATATGTTAAATAACCATACTGTCCTTTTATCTTCTTTTTCATAGACTATCTCCATTTCATTTCTGCTTTTCGGTACTTCTTATTCTAGCGTTTCTTTTTATGAACATTACGAATCGTTTTATGTTTGCTCATCGTACGTTTTCTATCATTGGACTCTGCCTTCTGTCGCTCATTACCTTTCCAGCTTCCGTGCTCGTTTCTTGCCGGATGAATCAGACATTTTTTATCCCAACCAATCAAATCCTCTCTTCCTGCCATTTTAAGAGCCTCCATAACAAGCTCATGGTTCTTCGGATTCTTATACTGGATTAACGCTCTCTGCATTGATTTCTCATGCGGATTCTTTGCTGTGTATACTTCTTTTCCATCACGTGGGTCGATGCCGGTATAGTACATAACTGTGGACAAGGTGGACGGCGTCGGATAAAAATCCTGTACTTGTTCCGGTGTGTAACCGGTATCACGCAGATATTCTGCAAGTGTAACCGCTTCCCTCATCGTAGAGCCAGGATGTGAGGACATCAGATAAGGAACCAGAAACTGTTTCTTACCAATCTGTTCGTTCAACAAACGATATTTCTTACAGAAAGCCTCGTAAACATTCTTTCTTGGTTTCCCCATTTTTTGAAGAACATTATCACAAATATGTTCTGGTGCAACCTTAAGCTGTCCACTGACATGATGTGTCACAAGCTCTTTAAAAAAGGTGTCATCCGCATCTGCCATCAGATAGTCAAAACGAATGCCGGAACGTATAAATACTTTCTTTACCTTCGGAACTTCACGAAGTTTTCGCAGCAATTGAATGTAATCACTGTGATCCACTCGCAGATTTTTACATGGTTCTGGAAACAAACATTGTTTATTCTTACACACACCGGATTTTAACTGTTTATCGCACGATGGATTACGAAAATTCGCAGTTGGTCCACCAACATCATGGATATATCCTTTAAAATCCGGATCATACTGAAATAGATTCGCTTCCTGGATTAAAGACTCATGACTTCGTTTTTGGATAATCCTTCCCTGATGAAAGGTAAGTGCACAAAAATTACAGCCGCCAAAGCATCCACGATTGCTGATGAGACTAAATTTAATCTCCTCTGTGGCAGGTACTCCGCCTTCCGATTCATAAGATGGGTGTGCCGTTCTCTGATAGGGAAGACTGTATACCCGATCCATTTCCTCTGTCGTCAACGGAAGTGCCGGACTATTCTGGACAATGTAAACATGATTCCGGTATTCCTCTACTAAAACCTTGCCATTATAGGGATCCGTATTCTGATACTGAGTATAAAAGCTCTTGGCATACAATAGCTTATCTTCCTTCATAGCTTCGTAGCCCGGAAGCATGACAATATCATATCCCGGATTGATTTCTCTTGTTTTGTAGACCGTTCCTTTAATAAACGTAATATCTTTTATCTGAATGCCCGAATTTAATGCCTCTGCAATTTCTACGATTGATTTCTCGCCCATTCCATAGGAGATAATATCTGCACCCGAATCCAGGAGGATAGAACGTTTGAATTTCCCAGACCAATAATCATAATGTGCCATACGTCTCAAGCTTGCTTCAATACCGCCAACTATGATTGGCTTATCCTTATATGTCTGCCGAATCAGATTACAGTATACAATGGTTGCATAATCCGGCCGCTTTCCCATAATCCCTCCCGGCGTATAGGAATCCGTCTGACGATGTTTCTTTGATACATAGTAGTGATTGACCATGGAATCCATATTTCCGGCTGTGACCAGAAAGCCCAGTCTAGGTTCACCTAATATATCTATGCTCTCTTTTTTTGTCCAATCCGGCTGTGAAATGATTCCAACGGTATATCCGGTTGCCTCCAGCACGCGACTGATGATTGCATGTCCAAAGGATGGATGATCCACATATGCATCCCCACAGACATAGACAAAGTCCAGCTGTTTTATATTCTGATCCTTCATATCCTGTCTTGAAATCGGCAAAAAACTATTTTTCATTGTTTCTTCTTTCTACGATATTTTATCAAGTGCATCAAGAATCTCATAATAATCCTTGATGTAATAATCCGAAATCTTTTGTTTTACACTTTTCATTTGTAACGAGTACTCATCTTCAACAGCACATACGCGCATTCCAGCATTACATCCAGCCATGATTCCGGGTTCAATATCTTCAAAGACTATACATTCCTCTGGTTTTACAGACAGTCTTCTCGCAGTCTCAAGGTATACATCTGGAAATGGCTTACCTCTGTCTACTTCACAGGCAGTCATAATGACATCAAAGTAATTCTGGAATCCGTGAGTACGCCCAATTTCCTCCACCAATTCCCTTGAGTTGCTTGTTGCAATTCCCAGTTTCAGCCCACACTCCTTACATTTCTGAAGAAATTCAATCGCTCCCGGCTTCATGGGAACTTCATTTCGGTATTTATCTCTGGCCATCTCGTTCCAATCACTCTTCATTTTCTCCAGGCTGTCCGGAATATGAAAACGTTCCTTGAAATATACAGCTGTCTCAGAAAATGACATACCTTCAATTCCAATCTGTATATCATCCGGGCACTCGATTCCAAACCTTCCCAGATACTCTTCATCAATGCTTCTCCAAATCCACATAGAATCCACTAATGTACCATCCAAATCAAATATTGCTGCTTTTATATTTTCTAACATCGCGTCTCCATTTCTCTAAAACTCAGTATCACAAAATCCTGTTTTCTTTTGAATCGAATCCAACTCATGTTTCGTAAGCTTTCGATATTGCCCCGTCTTTAAATCAAAGGGCAGACTCATATTTCCCATAGAAATTCTTTTCAAATACAGTACCTTCTTGCCTCGCGCCTCAAACATCCTCTTAATCTGATGAAATTTTCCTTCCCGAATCGTTACCATGACCTCAACCGGTTCCTCTTCATGACTGACAGCCAATTCTGCCGGAAGTGTAAGCTCCTTTTCCCCAATATCAATTCCTAATTGAAAGGCTTGAATATCCTCCTCACTAATTTTCTGATCTATTCTGGCAAAATACGTCTTATCTACATGTTTTTTGGGAGATAACAGATTGTGTGCCAGTTCTCCATCATTGGTTATCAATAGAAATCCTTCGGTATCTTTGTCCAATCTGCCAACCGGAAACAAATCCGAATAACCCTCTTCCTTTAACAAATCAATCACAGTAGGTTCCTTTGAATCCATTGTGGCAGAGACTACTCCAGCTGGTTTATTCAAGATATAATATACATATTTCTCGAATATAACAGGTCTTCCCTGATAAGTGATGCTGTCGCATTCCGTCTCTATTTTTCTTTCAGGCTTTGTTTCACTTATTCCATTAACCATGACTGCACCAGTCTTTAGTATTTTCTTAAGTTCACTTCTCGAAGCAATTCCCTGACTAGATAATAGCTTATCCAAACGCATCGTAGCCATCACACCATTCTCCATCCGCTCTGATATTTATTCTTCAACATACATCCATTCATTACTTTTCCAAATCCCAGCGGATAGTCCTCCACACATACCAGTACATAACCCTTTTGCTGATCTGTTTCCCCTGATTCTATCGTAATGGTCTCGCCCTTTAAGTAACGAAGAAGTCTATCATCCTGTACCGATAGGGTAAGCCGATGTGGATAAGATAACGCATACTTGGACATAGCAATTGCCTGAGAAGGTTCAAAGTGTCCCTTCTTTTCTTTACCTGCTAATAAACCGGTACGTAGATAACGAATTCCACGAATTGGTTCTGCTTCCTCAGGGAGCAGATAGATGTTCTCATCTCGTAACATTACATTCTGTGTGTCACAGGATATACCAAATTCATACAGCATCTCCTGTGCTTCTTTACAGAGCTTATCTCTTTTATTTCTGTTTACACGTTTTTTTCTCTCATAGCCATTTTCTTCACGCTTCTGAAGTAACGCGAGAAAATGTCCCTCCCCGCAAATCTCATGCGGATAAATACGAACACAGTCCTTAAGCCCGCATCTCCCCTCATGAAATCCTTCGTATCGATTGGGGATCGGTATCAGTGACATATCACTATGTCGCTGTAAGACACCCAAAATAATCTTCTCATCTTCCAATTCTGAAAAGGTACAGGTTGAATACAAAAGCATTCCCCCCGGACGCAGCATAGAAACAGCACTTTCCATAATCTCTGTCTGAATTGGCGCATAATACTCCGGTCCATGATTTTCCCAGCTCTTGATTAACGAATGATCCTTTCGAAACATTCCCTCTCCTGAGCAAGGTGCATCTACGAGGATTTTATCAAAATAATGTGGGTAACACACAGCCAGCTTTTCCGGATTCTCACTGGTTACAAACATATTTGAAATTCCAAACAACTCAAGATTCTTTAACATGGCACCCGCTCTTGAATTACTAATATCGTTGGCGAGTAAAAAGCCGGTTCCGTTCAATTTGGCCCCCAGCTCTGTTGCTTTTCCGCCTGGCGCACCGCACAAATCCAATACATGATCACCTTCCTCAACCGGCAATACATTGGCTGGTGTCATGGCACTCGGCTCCTGCAGATAATACAAACCTGCATAGTAATATGGGTGCTTGGAGGGAGTATCTTCTTCTCCATAATAAAAGCCATTGGAAATCCATGGAACCTTGTGTATGGAAAACGGAGATCGCTCCAAAAAAGTATCGACACTGACCTTCATGGTATTGATTCGTAATCCAGAATGATTTTTCTTTTGAAAACTGAGCTCATACGAGGAAAAATCATCTCCAAGCAGTTCTTTCATATTAGAAACAAATTGTGAAGGTAGTTCCATTATCTGCAATTCTCCATTACATCTAACAATAATTGCCAGGTCCTTTGTGTGGATGAGATACTAAGAGTCTCACGCGGAGTATGAATATCTTTTATATCCGGTCCAAAGGATACAATATCAATTCCATTTATCTTAGAATAGATAATACCGCACTCCAATCCTGCATGAATTCCTTGGATCAGCGGTTTCTTTCCTGTATTCTTTTCGTATGTGGTGCTCATAATCTGACGAATCCTCGATTTCTCATTGTATTCCCAAGCCGGATAATCTCCCTTTTCGTTGTATGTGCCGCCTATTGTTTCCGTCAAGTAACGTAATTTAGCACTAAGTGCATACTTTTCTGACTTGATAGAGCTTCTAAGTGCACATTCCAGTGTAAATTCTTTACTTCTAAGTCTCATAATGCCAACATTCAAAGAGGTCTGAACCAGTCCCAGGGTCTCCATACTCATCTTCTGTACGCCATCTGGGATGGTATTAAGGAGGAAAATTACCCGTTCCTTTGTATTACGGGTCAAAACAGCCTCCTTGCAAAAGCCCCTGTCCTGACAGTAAATCGATATATTCTTCTCCTGTGCACGAAATTCATTCTGAATTGTTCTCTCAAATTCACGAATCAAGCTCTCAAAATCATCCATATCTTCATTTTGTACCAGAATTTCCGCATTCGCTTCTCTTGGAATTGCATTATCCTGCAAACCACCCTGTAAGGTAGTAATATCATACTCCAACTTCGTACCAAGAAAGTGTAATAATCTTCCCATTATGATATTTGCATTTGCCTGATACTTATCGATTTCGGTTCCGGAATGCCCACCTTTGCAGCCACATACCACCAAATCATACTTTTCTCCGGAACGATCTTTATAACGAACCGGCACCGAGCAGGTTCCTCGAAGCCCTCCCGCACAGCTTGCCAGGAAAATACCCTCCTCTTCAGAATCTATATTCAGCAAAGTCTTTGCTTTGCTTTTGGACAAATCCATGCCGGTTGCCCCAAGCATACCAATCTCTTCATCAACCGTTGCAACAAATTCTACTCTTGGATGTGGATAATCTCCCTCAAGGAATGCAAGAGCATATGCAATTGCAATTCCATCATCTGCTCCTAATGTAGTATTTCTGGAGAATACATCATCATCAATGGTACAAAGTGGCAAAGGATCCTTGTTAAAGTTATGCTTGGATTCTCCTGTCTTTTCACATACCATATCCATATGTCCCTGGAGCATAACCGTATCCGCTAATTCATACCCTTGTGAGGCTTCCTTTATCATAAATACGTTTCCGAGCTCATCCTGTTCCACCATGAGTCCATGTTTCTCAGCAAAGGAAACCAAATAATTACTGATAGCCTGTGTATTCCCCGAACCATGAGGAATCTGACAGATTTCTTCAAAATACTGAAATACTTTTTTCGGTTCTAATGAATCTAAAACACTCATTCTAACTTCCTCCAACCTTTCATATATATTGATTACCGAATCTTTTCGTATTATTTTCCTATCATA
>CAYZUC010000116.1:0-7978 GCA_964481705.1 uncultured Lachnospiraceae bacterium | reverse complement strand
GCAAACAAGACAGATAACTGGATTGCCATTGAAGAGCCGCTTACCGGACCCCAAGGTGACAAGCTCTGTTCCAGCATTCGTGCGAATTTTCACTCCTGCGGAGCGGCAGTGATTCCCACTTCCTGCAAGAATCCCGAGCTTGTCCTTCGATGGCTTGACTACTTCTGGACGGATGAAGGAACCCTGTTTTATCACATGGGCATTGAAAATGAAACATTTACAGCCAATCCAGACGGTACCTATGCCTATGCGCCCTCTGTCTTGGAGCAGATTGGAAAAGATAACAAATCCTTTGATGATGTTATCTCCCTTTATTCTCCTTATCCTGGCGGGAGTAATCCAACGGTTGAAATCGCACCTTATTTTATGGGAGGAGAAATGGCGGATATTCCTGCATCAGCAGCCAGAAAGCTGTTTGAGTATGGTACCGATGAGTTTTGGCCAAGCTTTACCTTTACACCAGAAGAAACAGAACAGTTGGATATCGTACAGACAGACATGAAAAAGTATATCGATTCCATGCGCATCGAATTCATCACCGGTACGAAGTCTCTCGACAACTGGGAGGATTATAACGATCAGCTGGATCGATTAGGTAAAAAGGAGCTGCTCGATATTTATCAAGCAGCCGTGGATAGATTTCATGTACTTATCGAATCACAGCCCGATCAAGAAGCTCGTACAGCTCCCTAGAAACATAAGGCTTTCCTAAATGTCCATTCATTCCGGCTTCTTTTACCTGTCGGACATCATCGTCAAAGGTATTTGCCGTCATTGCATAGATAGGAACCGTTCTTGCATCCGCTCGTTGAATCGAGCGGATTGCTGCTGTTGCCTCATAGCCATTCATAATTGGCATCTGTACATCCATCAATATGATATCAAAATATCCAATATCATTTTTCTTAAATGCTTCTACTGCCTCTTTTCCATTTGTCACTTCCACGATCTCCGCCCCAGTCTCTTTAATCAAGGTCGATGCAATCTGTCTGTTAATACTGTTATCTTCAACAAGAAGCACCCTTATCCCCTCTAATCGAATAATCTCATCATCCACAAGTATATTATTCATCTCAATGGAACGATCCAAAATACTAAATACGGTACTGATAAAAATCGGGATTTGGGCAAAAGCCGCAATGCCGGAATCCACTGCGTTCGACCGCTCAATGCGAAGCGGGTCACTCGCTGCCAGAATAAAGGTTGCATTATGCTGTTCTTTGAAACGGTATAATTGACGAACGGTATATATACCACTTAAATCTTCTTCACATTGATTGATTATGACAAACGGATAGGCATCCTGTTCCTCAACTGCTCCTTCCATCTGTCGTTTGGCATCCTCTACTCCCAATGCATAATCGGTTCTTACGCCAACGCTGTCAAAGACAAGCTTTTGATTCTCACAGGTTTCCTGTTCCTGTCCGATTATCAATACCCGATATGCCCCATTTTGCTCATAGCTGGAATTCTGCTTCTCATTCTCCACAACCTTCAGTTTAAGCTTAATTACAAAGGTCGTTCCCTTTCCAAGCTCACTATCACAGGTAATCGTTCCACCCATCAGGTCAACAAGATTCTTTGCAATTGCCATGCCAAGCCCTGTTCCTTCAATGTGGGACGCACTCCCCTTTTCATCACGGGTAAATGTCTGAAATATCTTATCCTTAAATTCATCTGACATTCCCACACCGTTATCCGAAAATCGAAACTCATAATCCCCATATCCTTCTTCATCGGAACGGCTCTGTGAGATATGGAGTCGTATCACTCCTTCATCCGGAGTGAATTTTACTGCATTGGATAGGATATTCATAAATATCTGCGTCATGCGGATATTATCGCTGATTACCTTTTCGTTCTCAATATGATCAACCGTAACAAACAACTTCTGACCTTTCATTCTAAGATTATGGTTCAAAATCGTAAACATACCGTATACCAGCTTCGGAAGCTCTACTACCTCACTGGCAAGCTCTATCTTGCCTGATTCGATTCGACTCATATCCAAAACATTATTGATAATATCAAGCAGATAATGAGATGCAACACGAACATTCTGCAGACATTCCTTTACATAAACGGAATCATTCAGATGCTTCATGGCAATCTCATTCATACCGACAATGGCATTCATTGGCGTACGGATATCATGACTCATATTAGACAGAAATTCCGATTTTGCCTTGTTTGCTGCCTCTGCTGCATAAAAAGCCGCTTCAAACTGCTGCTTCTTGTCACTCTCATCCTGAAGCGTTGCAAATTTGCTGGAAATCAGATTCTCTTCATCAATGATACCGGTTTTTCTTGTTTTCTCCTGATTATCAATAGACATGGCAAGCATACTAATTGGTTTGTATTGCCTAATAATAATATAAAGCATGAAAAGTACCGAAACACTCATTAGTATCATCATCAGAATAATGAACATAAGTTGTTTGGAGGCAGTTCCCGATATAATATCATTGAGACGAATCACAGAGATATACGTCCATCCATTTGTCTCTGATGTTTTCTTTTGAAGGACGTACTTCTTTCCATTTGCCCGAATAACATCGCCTGTTTCCTCTTTCATCGTCTGAAGAGAAATATCCTTTTGCAGATTGTTAAGACTATATATTTCATTTCCGGACGCATCCAGAATGACTACTTTTCCAAAGCAATCCGTTACCTGCGCTTCCAGGATCGGCTTAATTGTTTCCGACGAAATATGCATAATAACAAATGCCTGTGGTTTCTTTGAGAACTGAGGTAACGCACAAATATACGTAAAAAAACTCTTACCCGAAGAGTTTTCATAATTCGGAAGCACCTGTTCATTCTTTGTATCTGTAATCGCTTTCAGGTATTCCGTTTCTGAGCAATTATGGAAATTCAGAAAGGATTCCCAGAAATCATGTATGGGAAGAACTCCCTTGGATGTATAGATGACATCAGGCTCAGATAGCCGATAATAGGAGATGTAATCAATAAAATCATTTCCTACAAGATATCGATCCAACGATTTGGTCATTTCATAATCAGAGTTGAATACCTCCGAAACATTTTCAAGATAAAAAGAATCGTCATTTCCAATATTATAGGCAATGCTTGACACTTCCGCCATACGATCTGAGATGGTGTCTTCAATAATGTTTAGCTGCTGCTGACGTTCTGATATCAGCCTCGTGTTAATCTCAGAGGTAAATGAGAAAAATGCAAGTGCAATAACCGCTAAAACAACAAACGAAAACACCGCCACTATCCTTAAAAAGACAGAACGAACAAATTTTGATTGTTTTATATTATGAAACAGGTTTTTATGTATGTACTTTGTGTCCATAGCATCCCCTCTATCCTAGATTCGACTTCTTATTCATTTTATTCTCATATAACTGTCCATCCGCCTGTTCTACAAACTCACGAATGGTACCTACTTTATCTGAGTACATACTGTATCCAATGCTGATGGTAAGCTGATAACCACGACCGGAATGTCTGCGAAGCTGTTCAAGCTTGTCTGTTATTTTACGTTTCATTTCATAGATATCCTGCTCTGACTTGCACTCATATACTACCACAAATTCATCACCACCATAACGGGCAATAAAACAATTTCTGTCCCCGCATGACCTCCGTAAGGCTTCTGCAACCAATTTCAGAGCTTCATCGCCTTCTACATGTCCATAGGTATCATTAATCTGTTTAAATGCATCAATATCGATCATAAGAAGGAATAATTGCTGTCCGTTATTTGCGCCGATCTTGCTTTCCAAGTACTTATTCAGTTGAAAGCGATTATTTAGCCCTGTTAAAGAATCCAAAGAGATCTGATGCTCCTGGAAATTCATAAATACAAGTAAAAACGAGAGGGAAATACCAACCTGTAAGGTTGGAACCTGCAGAAAATAGAACTGAATAAGTCCGAATAATAATGGTAATACCACAAAAGATGCCAAGGTACGATACTCCAGTTTCCGAAAGCGGTTCTTTTCCTTCATCGTCTTTACCAACGCTTCGACTGCTGCAATGATAACATAAGAGTACGCAATTACAGGTTGAATCAAATAGTATTCTCCCCTTATATAGTTTCCCTCTGCATCCAGATAGAAAATGGTTTCGTTCCATATGGACAGAATGCATAAGACTATCAGAATCACTGCAGGTGCGGTATAGAGAAATAATTGTGTCTTCGAGAACCTTTTATCACTCATCGTTTTTTTCGAGAATAAAAACCACGAATAACCAAGCTGTCCTGCCTGAGCAAGATAAGCTCCATTGATTACGCGATTCGCCATAATACTCCAAGGAAGAATGCCACCGTCAACCATGCTATACAGCATATCAAGTATTACAAAAACGAGTGCATTGGACACAACATAAACAAAGTAACCACGGTTGCCGCGAAATCCTCCTACCGTAATCATTTTATAAAGAATAAAGCCCAAAAGGAAAAAGCAAATAAAGTTAACTTCCACATATAAGATTGTCTGCATATTGGCTCCTTTACATTTTCACCTACTGTGCTGCGATTTTCTTTCTCTGTTTCTTTTCATATAACTTCTCATCTGCCTGTTCGATAAACTGTCTGGAACTCTCTATTTTCTTAGAGTAACAGCTATAACCACAGCTGAGTGTTAAATAATACTCTTTTCCCGCCTCAACACGTAACAGATCCAAACTGTCAATAATTCTCTGCTGCAAATCAACAACACTCTGTTCTTTCTTACATTCCATCAGCACGGTGAATTCGTCCCCTCCAAAACGTGCAAGAAAACACCCCTTCTCAGTACATGCCCTCCGTAATGCATCCGCTACCAGTCTCAACGCATCATCACCTTCAACATGACCATACGTATCATTAATCAGTTTAAATACATCGACATCAAAAATCATGAGATATAACCGATATCCTGCGCGAATCGTTCCCATCTTTCGTTCCAGATACTTTTGAAAACGAAAACGATTGTTTAATCCCGTCAAAGGATCGAGTGCTATCTGATGTTCTTGAAGCTGCATGTATACCAGTAAAAATGCAAGTGTCATCCCAACACTGAGAAGAGGGATTTTCTCAAAAAAGAGCTGCGCTACTCCCATTGCAAAGGGAAGGAGAACAAAAGATGCCAATACTCTGCATTCCAATCGTATCATATAATTCTTGGATCTTCTTCCTGTGTATAATGCCTGTATGGAAGCAAATACCAGATAACCATATGAAACAATCGGCTGTACAACAAAATAAGCCCCCCTATGATAACTTCCATCGGAAGAAACATAGAAAAGGACATTTCTCCATAACGACGCAAAACACAGCGCGAAAAGTACAAAAAGAGGCAGACCTAACAATACTCTTTTTCTCCACGATATCCGATTGATTCCGAGTGTCTTCGCAGAAAATAAACTCCATGAAAAACCAAGGTGACCACCCTGGAAAAGATATAGTGCATTCGTGATTCTATTTACCATCAGAGGATAATGAGCCACATCCTGATACATCGCCTGCCAAATAACATCCAGCAGGCACATCAATAGTGCATTCATAAGAACATATACATAATATGTCTTATTTCCCCCAAGTCCCTCAAAAACGACCATTTTGTATATCAGAAATGCAATTAAAAAAATGCAGGTTCCAAGAACCTCAATATATAACGCAGTTTCCATACTCTCTACCCCTCATCAATCGTATTTTCTTCACGCTGTCTTATATATATTTTTTATTCTACCATATATGCCTGCAAAATTATACAACAATTTTCCTGTTTCGGATAAATTTACTCACTTTTTGTTGAAATGTTCTCTTTTATTCGATTCTTATACCGTTTCAAACTTTCATTAAACAAGGAGGCACTTCTCTGATCGTTAATCCATAAGACCAAAATAACCGTAACATACACAATTGCGATTGCGATTACAATAGCGAGAATGGCATTCCAGGAATAATGATTCCCTGCCCATGCATTCACCCCCAAAACCATAGCCTCGATCAGAATAAGATGTATCCCTTTGCGTATAAACGCCTGAGCGATTGTCAGTTCCTTTCTGGAATAGGTCACAATGCCCAGCAACGAAGATAAAAAGCCAAATAACGGAGGAGAGAAAAAAGCTCCATATCCCAAAGTCATATGGGGGAAAAAAATACAACCTATCACTCCCTCTAAAATGGTAACGCAAGAAGTCACTACCATAAAGCTCATTAGAAAATCTATCAAAACGTCCTTTCTGTTCATGTCATTTACCTCCCATAACTATTTTTCTAATCCCTGGTGCATATTGTCTCGAAATCATAACTTTCTCTCCATTTTCCATAAGCGCAAGAAAACGCCCGTTCAACGCCGGGCGTATGCTATCCAGTTTCATTAAATTAATTACCATGGATTTGGAACATCTTACAAAGTGATAAGGCTCATAAGCACTTTCTATCTCATAAAGACGTAATTTCAGTTCAAAAACATCATGGATGGTATAGGCAAAGGATTTTTCGTCTACTGCTTCAAAATAACAAACATCCTCCAATCGGAAACGACTAAGCAAATCACCCTTCCATCCCGAAAGCTCCGTTCCCTTTGTCGTGGCATAGGAATAGATATCGCGTACCTCAGCCGTCACCTCCAAACATGCAATGACAACCTGTTCGTCTTCCTTTCGGGATACTTTTTTGATACTCGTTTTCATATTCCTATACCTCCAACCTTTTTTGGGACACTATCGTAAAGGCTTCGCCTATTCTATAGATACTCCGATTGTAAATTCAGACTATTACCATCCTTCAGATAATAATCAAAATACTCTAATACAACGGAATTCAAGGTTTCCAGCGCCTCTCTTGCATCCACACTTGCTTCTCCGGAGCTTGCCGTACCAGCACACAGCTTTTTAGCAATCATCGGGGAAATCAACGCCAAATCGGTATAATTCATATGACTGACGCCGTTGAAAACCACTTCATGAAAATCAACTGCATGGGCTCCTGTATTCATATTCACATATGTTACACCCTTTTCCTCCGGAATTGCAACAATCTGCTCATAGATTTCACGGGAATTAATATCCAGCAACGGAACCGTATACGGCTCATCATTCAAAACATACCTGCCATCCTTGTAATCCAGATACTCTCCAAACATGGTTCCTTCAATATCAATAACTGCATCAATATCATCACGCTCTCTTCCTACAGCCACTGAAGTAGCACCTCCCATGGAATGTCCAAATAACCCAATCTTCTCTGTATTTATCTCACGGAAGGGTCCTTCCTCCTTGTTCTTTGTTTTTTCCAGAATGGTGTTCAAAACAAAATTCTCATCTCCGGTTCGAACCTTCATCCATTCACGACTAAATTGAAACACGTTCTCTTCGCCCTCTGCGGTATCCGAACCATTATCCGCATAAACCTGATTTACAAATTCCTGACTTCCTATGGTGATCTTTCCATTTGCATCTTCAACAAACGCTGCATGATAGGGATGTGCAATCGATACCGCCACATAACCATTGGATGCAAGATTCTTGCATGTAGAGGTGTTGCTCTCTGCCATACCAAATGCGCCATGAGAAAATACTACCAAAGGATAACTTCCTTCGTCCTTTGGATACCATATCATTACCGTAACAGCACGTTTTTCCCCTGTGTTCGTAAAGGTCTCTGTACGGGATTCATCCACCCAAGTATATTTTGTTTCCACAACTTCATGGTCTCCGGTCACTTCCGGCTCCTTATACTGTGGAAAAACAATGGCAAAAAGTAATGCTAATGTATAAAGGATGCTGCTTCCGATACATTTCAAAACCTGTCTTAACGTTCTATAATCCTTTGCATGATTCCTTCGGATTCGAATCCATCCCAAGACCGCCTGTATCAGAACGATGAAAAGAAAAAATCCATATCTCAGGATTCCCTGTAAAACACCAATTGCAAGAAGAAATGCTAAAATTACTACAGCCACCGAACGAACGATTGTCTTCTCCTTGTCATGTTCGCTTTTTGTGAATATGACCC
>CAYZUC010000115.1:0-8064 GCA_964481705.1 uncultured Lachnospiraceae bacterium | reverse complement strand
TGGGATTCATAAGTTATTTACATAATGTAAAAAAAACTTCGAACAACACAGAAGTATCTTATAAACGTGATTTATTCAAAATGGAAAAGTTCTTCGCAGATCAGGGAGTAAGTAGTGTTACCAAGATTACTGCAACCAACTTGAATTCCTATATCCTGTTTCTAGAGAAAAACAAATTTGCTGCAGCTACCATATCAAGAAATGTTGCTGCAATCAAAGCTTTTTTTCACTTCCTTTGTAAAGAAGGAAAGGTATCGGATGATGTTTCGGAAGGACTGAAATCACCTAAGATTGAGAAGAAGATTCCTTCCATTCTTTCCACGGACGAGGTCGTTCGTCTTTTGGTACAACCATCAGGAGAAGCGCCAAAAGAGGTTCGTGACAAAGCTATGCTGGAGTTGCTTTATGCAACAGGGATACGTGTGACGGAATTGATTACGCTTAAGGTAAGTGATGTGAATCTCACCATGGGTTATATTCTTTGCAAGGATGCTTCGAAGGAGAGAGTCATTCCATTTGGCAATGAAGCTAAGCAGGCTCTTGTGAACTACTTGACAAATTCCAGAGAGGCAATGATCGAGGATTCCAATGAGGAGACTTTGTTTGTGAACTGCTCCGGTCTTCCCATGAGTCGTCAGGGTTTTTGGAAGCTGATTAAGTACTATACGAAGAAGGCGGGTATTGAAGCGGATATTACACCTCATACCTTACGTCATTCTTTCGCAGCACATTTGGTTGAAAATGGTGCTGATTTACGAGCTGTTCAGGAGATGCTCGGACATTCGGATATTTCGACGACACAGATTTATGCCAATATGAGTCACAATCATATTCGAGAGGTATATGCAAAAGCACATCCACGTGGATGATAGTCATATAGAAAGAGGTTGCCGCATTTCGTTGGTTTCAACGGTAGCGACAACCTCTTTTATGTTACATTATGCTAAATCTGCAATATCGTAGATCAATCGTTCTGATTCTTCCCATCCAAGACATGGATCGGTAATGGATTTTCCATAGATACCTTCGCCAATCTTTTGACATCCCGGTTCCAGATAGCTTTCAATCATGACACCTTTAACCAGATTGCGAATACCGGTATTATGTGAGCGAGAGTGAAGAACCTCTTTTACAATTCGGATTTGTTCAAGATATTGCTTTCCGGAATTGCTGTGATTTGCGTCTATCAGACATGCCGGATTCTTTAAATCTCTTTCTTCATATTTATCCAGTAAAAGCTCCAGGTCTTCATAATGATAGTTTGGTAAATTATTCCCGTGCTTATTAACAGAACCACGTAAAATGGTATGAGCGAGCGGATTGCCGTCTGTTTTTACTGCCCATCCACGATAAATAAAGCTGTGAGCACTTTGGGCAGCAGTAACGGAATTCAACATTACAGAGAGATCTCCACTGGTCGGATTCTTCATGCCGGCCGGAACATCAAATCCACTAACCGTGATTCTGTGCTGCTGATCCTCGACAGAACGGGCACCAATCGCTACATAAGACAAGATATCGGATACGTAACCCCAGTTATCCGGATACAGCATTTCATCTGCTGCTGTCAATCCCGACTCCTTGATAGCGCGTATATGCATTTTACGCATAGCGGTCAATCCATGGACAAAATCAGTCTTTTTCTCTGGATCTGGTTGGTGAAAAATACCTTTGTAGCCTTCGCCGGTTGTACGTGGTTTGTTCGTATAGATTCGTGGAACGATAACAATTCGGTCCTGTACTTTTTCCTGAACAGTACGTAATCTATTTACATAATCGCATACGGATTCTTCATTATCTGCAGAACAGGGACCGATGACGACAAGAAATTTGTCGGAAGCTCCTGTAATGATATCTTTAATCATTTGATCGCGTGTGCATTTGACTTTTATTAAGGAATCAGGAAGAGAAAATTCCTCTCGAATTTCTTCTGGTGTTGGTAACTTGTCGATGAATGTGAATCCCATGATGTGCCTTCCTTTCCATATCGTTAGTAAATCAGACCATTATTATAATCTATTTATGCCCATTAGGCAAAGAATTTTTTCCTGATGCTATTGATTTCCCAAGACAGCTTCGAATAAGAAGAATAGAGTGAAAAGCTTGACTAATTAATAGTCCGGCAAAGTATCCATAGATACCTAAGCGCGGAATGCATAGAAATACAAACAGCAAACGCAAGGTGAGAGAAAGCACAGAATAGGTAAAGGTGAGAGAAGTCCTTCCAAGACCATGCAGAATACTGGAAAGTGTAGTATTCAGATAAAGGAAAGGACAGAGAAAACAAAGGATTAACAGGTAGTTCCCACAATCAGAATTATGAAACAGCAGAGCTCCCAAAAAACGACCAAAGATTAGAAAGAATAACGTACATCCTAAACCAAATATGATACAATAAGTCATGCTTTTTCGAATGTAATGGTCTATTCGTTGCGTTCCACCGTGTGCCATGGTATCTGAAATAGCTGGTACCATCATAACAGAAAGAGAATTTGTAATGGCGGATGGAAAGAGAATCAAGGGAAGTGCCATTCCGGTCAGTACGCCATAAGAAGACAGGGCGTCGTATTTTGAGAGCCCGTAGTGCTGAAGCTGTCCTGGAATACAGATTGCTTCTGTGCTGGCAAGAAGATTCAGGACAACGCGATTGGCAGTGAGCGGAAGTGACATGGACAAGAGATTCCGACAAGAGGAGGCACGAATTTTTATGATCAAAGATTCTTTGTAAAGAGAAAACCAGGCGCAACAAACAGAAGTGCACATGGATGCAAATTCACCAAATACAATGCCAAGAACAGCAACAGAAATGGAAGGGATCTGCTGATTCCTTTTCATAACAGAATAAATCAGGATAACAGAGCATACGCGTACTCCTTGCTCGAGAAGCTGAGTTAAAGACGGCAAGACAGCTTTTTTTTGTCCAAGATAAAAACCATTGACACAGCTGTGAATAGCTTCAAAGGGAATCGATAATGCAAGAATTCGTATTAGGGGAGCGCATCGTTCTTCATTCAGTACTGAGGTGGCAAGTAAACCGGAATAGCGATATAAAACAACCATGCAGAAAATGGAGAATATACAGGACAAAAAGATACCGGAACCTAGAAAATCATTTTTTTCTCTTGGATTTTCGGCTATGTATTTTGAAATGGAGGTTTGAAGTCCCGCACCGGTAATCGAAAAGGTTAGTGCAAATAGAGGAAAAACCATTTGGTAGATTCCAATACCTTCTGCACCGATTTTGTTTGATAAGAATATTCTATAGAAGAAGCCGATAAATCGGCTGATGAATCCAGCAAGGGTAAGAAGAAAAGTACCTTTTAATAACGTATTGTTTCGAATCATGATTGCTCCATGACGTTTTACAATAGTTTATTCCTGCATGAACGTTGACAGAACCAATATGCGATGATAATATGCGAATGGGTTATATAACAGGTAGTAATCGAGAATAGACGAAGCAGATAGAACAAACTTCAGATAGGTAGATAAACTCATAGAATGGAGAATAGATGGAACAGAAAAAATATATTTATTTGGATAATGCAGCTACGACCAGAACGGCTCCGGAGGTCGCTGATGCCATGCTCCCTTTTTACACCAGTTATTTTGGAAATCCGAGTAGTATCTATGAGCTGGCAGGAGAAGGGCGAAAGGCGGTAATGAATGCGAGAGAGAAAATCGCCAAAATACTTCATGCGCAGACAAATGAGATATATTTTACGGGAAGCGGTTCAGAAGCAGATAATTGGGCATTGATTGCAACAGCGGAAGCTTACGAGGATAAGGGAAAGCATATAATAACATCCGCTATCGAACACCATGCCATTCTTCATACCTGTGATTATTTAAAGAGTCGTGGCTTTGAGGTGACGTATATTGGAGTGGATGAGAATGGGATTCTGAAACTGGATGAATTGGAAAAGGCAATAAGGCCCGATACAATATTAATCAGTATTATGTTTGCAAATAACGAAATTGGTACCATACAGCCCATTCGAGAAGCTATTGAAATAGCAAAAAAGCATGGAGTTCTTTTTCATACCGATGCTGTTCAGGCTTTTGGACAACTGCCAATTACGATAGAGGATTACCCTGTTGATATGCTGAGTGCGAGTGGTCACAAGTTAAATGGACCAAAAGGGGTTGGATTCCTTTATATACGCTCCGGTGTAAGAATTCGTTCGTTGATTCATGGAGGCGGACAGGAAAGAGGCAGACGTGCCGGTACAGAGAATGTTGCAGGAATCGTAGGTCTTGGAGTGGCATCTGAACGAGCTGTTTCCATTATGTATGAGAAAGCAAAAAAAGAAAAGGAATTACGGGATTATTTGTTCCAGCGTATTTTGGAGGAAATACCGTATGTAAGAGTAAATGGTGATCGGACACGTCGACTTCCGGGCAATGCCAATTTTAGTTTTCAATTTGTTAATGGAGAATCGCTAATTATTATGCTGGATATGAAGGGAATATGCGGCTCCTCCGGTTCTGCTTGTACCTCCGGTTCCCTGGATCCTTCTCATGTCTTGCTGGCACTTGGATTAACGGAGGATTTGGCGCATGGATCGTTACGACTCACGTTAAGTGAGGAGAATACAAAGGAAGAAATGGATTTTGTGGTGGCAGCTGTCCGTGATATTGTTGAAAATCTGAGAAGCACATCACCACAATATGAAAATTTCCTGAAAGCATGCGGTGGGAACGATACGGTTTGATGGAACATGACTTCTTAATTCTTATTTTGTACGGGTAGCAGAAGATGAGGTTTGATATGGATAGAAAAAAAGTAGTGGTAGGAATGTCAGGAGGTGTTGATTCCTCTGTGGCGGCCTATCTTTTAAAAGAAAAAGGATATGACGTGATAGGTGTTACGATGCAGATCTGGCAGGATGAGCCAGAGGCTGTAAAGGAAGAAAATGGTGGCTGCTGTGGGTTGAGTGCGGTAGATGATGCACGGAGAGTGGCTGATCAGCTGGGCATTCCCTACTATGTTATGAACTTCAAGCATGAATTTAATGAAAATGTTATGAAGTATTTTATAAACGAGTATTTGGTCGGAAGAACTCCCAATCCCTGCATAGCGTGTAATCGTTATGTGAAATGGGAGGCGTTGCTTCAGCGAAGTCTTCAAATAGGTGCAGATTATATTGCGACCGGACACTATGCAAGAATAATACAGCTTTCCAATGGACGTTACTCCTTACGTACCTCTGCTACTTCGGCAAAGGATCAGACTTATGCACTGTATAATCTGACTCAGGAACAGCTGTCACATACCCTTATGCCGGTTGGTGAGTATACAAAGGACGAGATTCGCAAGATTGCAGATCAAGTTGGATTACAGGTGGCTCATAAGCCCGATAGTCAGGAGATATGCTTTATTCCGGATAATGATTATGCAGGATTTATTGAAAGAAGCGCATCGGAAAAGGTTCCGGGACCGGGGAATTATGTTGATCGTAATGGCAATATCCTTGGACAGCATAAAGGTATTACCCATTATACGATTGGACAACGAAGAGGATTGAATCTGGCTATGGGACATCATGTCTTTGTGACTGAAATACGACCGGAGACGAATGAAGTGGTTATTGGAGAAGCAGATGAGGTATTTGGTTCTTCCTTGCTATGTAATCATTTGAATTTCATGGCAGTAGAAGATATCAGAGAGCCAAGAAGGGCTTTGGCAAAGATTCGCTATGCGCACAAGGGAGAGCGATGTCTTCTTACGAGAGTGGATGAAGATACGATACGATGTGATTTTGAGAAACCGGTTCGTGCGATAACAGCCGGTCAAGCGGTAGTATTTTATGAAGATGAGCTTATATTAGGTGGGGGAACTATTATTTAGAATCAGGAGATAGGATTGATGATGCAAAAGAAAAGAGAGACCAGCTTTGAATTTATCCGCGCAATCTGTACGATAGGGATTGTATTGTTTCATTATAGCTTTACCTTTATTGAGTATCATATAGGTGGAAATCATCTGTTGTTTCAGAAGTATTCCAACGGAGACTGGGGAGGGATGTTTGTAGCTATGTTCTTCATGCTTTCGGGAGCAGTTCTTCAGTTGAATTATGGAGAAAATCTGCAGGTGGGAAAGTTCTTTTGGAAGAGATTTTTAAGCATCTTTCCAATGTTTTATGTTTCCTGGATGGTTCTGTTTTTTGTGAATGCCAGAGTGTACGGAACCTTGCTCTGGGGAGGCCCTAAATGGAAGCTGATTTATTCGGTCTTAGGACTGGATGGTTACTTGTGGAGTATTGAGAGTCCTAATTACTATTCGGTAGGAGAGTGGTTTTTGGGAGCGATCATCTTACTATATGTGCTTTTTCCACTTTTACGTTTTCTATATCAAAAGGTATGGTTACGTTATACAACAACTGTCATTCTGGTGGTACTCTTTACTGCGAATCTGTACTTGGATTTGTTCAAGATTTCTGATGGAAAGAATTTGATTACCTGTGTATTGGATTTCTGGATTGGTATGCTGATAGTGACCAATCGCGATAAGCTTAAGAATATTTATGTCGCGCTCCTTTCATTAGTCATAACTCTTATTGTTATGTTTTCTCCGATTCCTATGAAGGAGGTCATGTGTTCGACGATCGTTGGAACAGGATGGTTCCTGTGTTTTATGTATCTGGCTGGATTTGTAATGAAAACTCCAATAGTCAGCAAGCCTATCGGAGTAATCAGTAAATATTCGTATGGAATTTTTCTCGTACATCATGTGATGCTTTATGTGATCATGAAGAGATTCCAGTATGGAGCAATGAATTTACAAAGGAGTATTGGACTGTTCTTCTTGCTTTTTGCCTTGATCTTTATTGCTGCGGTTATCCTCACGGAATCGGTAGGATTTGTGGTCAGACAAATTAAGAGAATGAAGAGAAATTCATAGCGGAAGGAATTCCGGCAGACGTTTACGGAACTGTGTGTAGTAATGGTAACCACAGTATTCAAGGACGTCTGCTGCTTTTTTAAATTCAGCAGCAATGTCGCTTTGCTTATGTGCATCCGAACCGATTGTGATAATTTCGCCCCCCAATTCGTGGTAGCGCTTGAGAATCGAAATATGTGGATGAGGTCCATTCATATCGTAGTGATATCCGGAAGTATTTACCTCGATTCCTTTTCCCTTTTGTATCAGGATGGTGAGGATGGTGTCAATCAGTTCACGATTGTTCCGGTAAGTCTGACTTAAATCACGATTCTTACCGTAGCGCAGAGCATAATCGAGGTGTCCATATACATCATAATCATCAAAGATACGCGCGTTCTCGACTATGGTCTCAAAGTAAAAATGGTAGGCTTCTTCCTCAGAACGCCCCTCAAAATAAGCAGGATTGAATGGGTCAATCCCCCCGGCAAGGTGGGAGGAACCTATAATGAAATCAAAGGGATATGGATATATATAGCTATGGTAGTAGTTTTTTAAATGTGGCTGCAAACCAAGCTCTACTCCAAAGAGGAGTTCTATTTGGTCTTGGTACTTTTCCTTTAATTCCAGATAGCACTTATAATAGGAAGAAGTATCTACAACGTAGGCACCGGGCCCCTCATCGTAGGAATTGTCGTAATCCATATGCTCTGTAAAACAGAGAGTTTCCAGTCCTTTATCTATTCCACCCTGTATCATTTCTTCCATAGAAGAAATTCCATCTGTTGAAAAAGTGGTATGTAAATGAAAATCAGCCTTAATCATATATACTCCATTTCTGCACGCTCTTTCGTGTTAACCAAGTTGATCTAAACCAACAAAATAGTTTGGACATTTTTTCAAATATTCTTACATCAGTATATCCGATTTTGTGAAATGTTTCTATCCTAATTATGAAATCCTAAAAAAAACCAACTTATTTTTAAAATAGGGTTGAATTTTGGGATTAAATCATATACAATATCGTTGCTGATTAATTTTTAACAATCTAATAATATATGAGCAATTTCGCTTATATAAAATAATTTCTAGGAGGAATTTTAAAATGGCAGTAAGAGTAGCAATTAATGGATTCGGCCGTATTGGTCGTCTTGCATTCAGACAGATGTTTGGTGCAGAAG
>CAYZUC010000114.1:0-8086 GCA_964481705.1 uncultured Lachnospiraceae bacterium | reverse complement strand
ATAGGTAGTAATAAAATATGCGAGTACAAAGTGTCAAGCATTATTGACAAGATCAGTGTCTGTCCTGAAACCGAGCAGTAATTTCGGAAACTAACTGCCAGTAAATCACTAACCTCATCGCGAAGAGCTCTTCGGTAAGTGATTTTCAGACAGTGGATTTCCCAAAATCACAGGCGGCTCGTTAATTATTTCAGGACAGACACCCACTCCCGCCGTTCCCTCATTCCACTCGTATTAGTGAGAAAATGAAACACAAGCCCCGTCCCCCAGTCCCATTTTACAGATAGCGTTCCAGTGTGACTAAACTTGCCTCCTCGGAGAGAAAATCCTGTGTGGTAAGCATGGATTGCTGCTGATATTCCAGCTTTGCAGTTTTGAAGTTCTTACGGTATTCCTTTGGCGTACAGCCATATTGAAGCTGGAATCCTTTGTTAAAATATTTGGCATCCGAAAAACCGCAGCCGATACTGATGTCCAGGAGAGAGTAATCGGTTAACAGCAGAAGCTGTCTTGCATGTTCACAACGAATTCTTGTTAGGTAATTCTGAAAAGGCATTCCAAAACAATCCTTGAAAAAATGAGAACAATAAAACAAATCAAGTTCCTCTTGTTCGGCAATATCGGATAAGAGGAGCTTTTCTTTATAATGAAGATCAATGTAATCAATCATCTTTCGCATTCGCTCTGCTTTTGCCTGAGAACTAATCCGGTTTTTCTCCTCCAAAATCTGATGCGGGTAGTTTTGTAGAAGCTGAAGAAATAGCTCATTTAACAAAGTGGCGCATGTAAGCTCATAAAGGTCTTCTTTTTTGAAGAAACAATAGGACAGCTGGAATAGCAGGCTTCGTATTAGGAAATGACCCTCTGCATTCGAATTTTGCTTTAAGACAGAGATATTGAATTTTGTCTGCTCGATTTGCGGATAGTAGGAAGAAAAAAAGGAAGGAGATACCTGAAGAGACAAAATCAACACTGGCTTTTCGGCAGTGATTTCGTGGCTGGAAAATGGGTTTGTGACAAATATGTCATCTTTCTCTAATAGAAACGTACCTTCTGGGGTCAGTACGGATATAGAACCCTCCAGAAGAAGGCTTATTTCGTAATCCTTATGAATATGTGGAGTACGATAAAGAAGATTTACCAAAAACACACGAAAATTGGCATTGTTATGGGAAATAATTTCATATTCGCTCTGCATTAAATGGAGAACCTCCTGATGATACGATATCGTTAGTCAACGGGTTGCAATTACTATTTTAGATACAAATAGCAAATTTGTCACGTTTTTTTCGCAAACTAGTAAGAGATATCGAATGAAAATCTTGATACGATACAATCAACAAAGGCCTTAAGTTATTTATTGAGAAAGGAAAGAGAAAGATGAGTAAATTTAAATTTTCAGTAGGACCATGGAATGTTCATTCAGGAGCTGATTCCTATGGACCAGCAACCAGAGATGAAATCGACTTTGATACAAAGCTTGCAAAGTTTGCAGAAATGGGATTTTCCGCCATTCAGTTTCATGACGATGATGCCGTTCCGAATATTAATGATTATACAGAGAAAGAAATAAAGGAAATCGCCAGAGAGCTCAAGAGGAAGCTGGACAAATACGGATTGGCAGCAGAGTTTGTGGCACCTCGTCTTTGGATGGACGAGCATACTGCAGATGGCGGTTTTATGAGTACTTCGAAGGAGGACAGAGAGTATGCCATGTGGAGAGCTTATCGTTCTATCGATATTGCTAATGAACTTGGATGTGATATGATTGTATTGTGGCTTGCAAGAGAAGGCACATTATGTGCTGAGACAAAATCACCGGTCTGGGCAACAAAAATGTTGGTGGAATCCATCAATAAAATGTTAGAGTATGATTCGAAGATTCGAGTATGTATTGAGCCAAAACCGAATGAGCCTATTGACAGAAGTATTTGTGGTACTATGGGACATGTTATGGCGATATCAGCAGCTACGATTGATCCTTCCAGAGTTGGTGGTAATTTGGAAAGCGCACATGCCATCTTAGCTGGTCTTGATCCGGCTCATGAAATTGGATTTGCATTAGCGATGGGAAAATTGATGACGGTACATCTTAATGACCAGAACGGAATAAAATATGATCAGGACAAGTCGTTTGGCGTAGAGAATCTTCGTGCGGCGTTTAATCAAGTGAAGGTATTAAAAGAAAACGGATATGGCGACCACGGAGAATACGTAGGACTCGACGTAAAAGCAATGCGTACTACGAGAAATGAAGACAGCTATAAGCATTTGGAAAATAGCCTGAAGATTTTCAAGGCGTTAGAGAGTAAAGTAGATAAATTTGATTATGAATTCCAGAAGAAATGTGTGGAAAATCGCGACTTTGAAGGTCTGGAAATGTATGTCATGAACCTATTAATGGGCGTTGAATGAGAAAAATGCCAGGTAAGATCGGGAAGGAGGGGCCTGATAATGGAAAAAAATAAGAAAAAGGTAATTGTGGCAGGTCATATTTGTGTGGATATTACACCTGTGTTTCCCGAAAAGAACACAGCAAATTTGTCAGAGGTATTCTTACCGGGAAAGCTGATTGAAATGGGTGCCGCTGATGTGCACACAGGAGGAGCCGTAGCGAATACCGGTCTGGCTATGAAAAAATTTGGTGCGGAAGTATCGCTGATGGGGAAAGTAGGTACAGACGCATTTGGCGATATGATCTATCACATGCTAAAGGGATATCGTGCAGAATCTGGTTTGATTCGTGCAAAAGGAGAATCTACTTCCTACTCCGTGGTTTTGGCAGTTCCTGGTATGGACCGTATCTTTCTGCATAACCCAGGAGCTAATAATACCTTTTCCTCCTCGGATATTCGTGAGGAAGAATTACGGGACGCAGTGCTCTTTCATTTTGGATATCCGCCACTTATGCGTAAGATGTATGAAAATACAGGAGAAGATCTTCTTCATATGATGAAGAAGGTGCAGGACGCTGGGGTTGCAACGTCGCTGGATATGGCGGCAGTGGACGCAGACTCCGAAGCTGGAAAGGCTGACTGGAATGGAATCCTAAAAAAGGTTCTTCCTTTCGTTGACTTCTTTGTCCCCAGTATTGAAGAGCTATGCTTTATGCTGGATCGCGACCGCTTGAAGAATTGGCAAAAGAGAGCGGGAGCGAGAGATATCACAGAGATTCTTGATCTGGAAACAGATATTAAACCTCTGGCAAATCAATGCATGAATTATGGAGTAAAGGTGCTTTTGATAAAATGTGGAGCAAAAGGGATTTACTATCGTACTGCGGATAACGCTGCAATATCTTCTGTTTGTGACCGATTGAAACGAAATACGTCCGAATGGTGTGACAGAGAAGGATTCGAAAAAAGCTATGTTCCTGATAGAGTTCTCTCAGGAACCGGTGCAGGGGATACCAGTATTGCGGCATTTTTAGCAGCAGTGTTGGAGGGATATTCTCTGGAAGAAGCATTACATCTGGCTACAGCAACAGGAGCTTGCTGTGTGGCAAGCTACGATGCACTGAGTGGATTGCAAAGCTTTGAAGAGCTTTGGCAAAGAATCGACTCCGGTTGGAAGAAAAATAGTTAGGAGCGAGAAACATGATAGTTACAATGAATGATGTATTATTACCGGCAAAAAAATATGGTTATGGAGTCGGCTTTTTCAATGCAGTAAATGTGGAAATGGCAAGAGCTGTTATAGAGACTGCAGAAGAACTTCATTCTCCTGTTATGGTGGGAACAGCGGAAATATTACTTCCTACCATGGACTTAAAACGCGTTGCAGAGTATCTGATACCCATGGCAAAAGAAGCAACAGTGCCTGTCTGCGTTCACTATGATCATGGCTTGACCTTTGAGCGATGCATCGAGGCTCTACAATTAGGATTTACTTCTATTATGTATGATTGCTCTACGGAAGGCTATGTGGAGAACATGACAAAGGTGTCAGAAATGGTGAAGATTTGTCATGCAATGGGCGTAACGGTAGAAGGAGAACTGGGACATGTAGGTGACAATGAGGGAACAGGAAGGCTGGAAAATCCGAGCGATTACTACACGGACCCCGATAGTGCAGCTGAGTATATTTCATGTACAGGCGTGGACTCCTTGGCTATAGCAGTGGGAAATGCACACGGTGATTACAAATTCCCTCCCAAGTTGGACTTTGACCGAATCGAAACGATTGCTGAGAAAACCAATCTTCCCTTGGTACTTCATGGTGGAAGTGGATTGTCCGATGACGATTTTCGCATCGCTGTAAAAAAGGGAATCTGCAAAGTGAATATCTTCACAGACATTGATAAAGCTGGAAAAGCCGGACTGGAAACAGGCATGGCAGCAGGCGCCAAGACGATAACGGAGCTTATTCCATATGAGATAAATACTATGAAAAAAGTAGTGACTGAGAAAATCCGCCTATTCGGATCAGAAAACAAAGCATAGAAACATGGGGGACGGGGCTTTTGTCCCATTTTACATAAAATGTAAAATGGGACAAAAGCCCCGTCCCCCATGTTTCACTTTTTCGGCATACCCCAATTCTCCCTGGCATACAATGTAAAAAAGTATTCCGGGGGATTCTTTTTGAAAGATTATCATTCATCAAAGGGAGAGTTCATTGAGGAACGAGCAATAGAGGCAGCAAACTATATTATCGAGAATAATGCGACAGTAAGACAGACGGCAAAACATATGGGGATTAGTAAATCCACCGTACATAAAGACCTGACGGAGCGCCTGATGCGGGTTGATGCTACCCTGGCACAGGAAGCAAGAAAGGTCTTAGATGTGAATAAAGCGGAACGCCATATTCGAGGTGGAATGGCAACCAAAGAGAAATTTCGAAAGCATTGAAAACATCGAAGTTTTCTTGTATAAAAAGATACGCTTGTGTATAATGAAGATAGTAATCTATAACGAAAACTTAATAACGATATACGTAAAGAGAAAGCAGAGGTAGCAGCATGAAGAAAGTACGTACGAGAAAGATTAGTCTGGCCAATAAAATCATGTGTGCATTTATTGGAATCGGTATCCTTATCTGTATCAGTCTTGGCAGCTTTGTTTATTTGATGGTACAGCGTTATCTGACCGATTTAATTCGTGCGGATGCGGTAAACTTTGCTCAGGTTATCGCAAAAAATCTGGATGGCGATTTCCAAGCCTCGGCAAAATCCGGTGACGAAGAAACGCAGGAATATGCGGATACCATTGCTTTTATGCAGACCTTTATTGCAGATAACAGTATCGAATATGTCTATACCTTTCGTAAGCTTTCAGACGATGAAGTAGAGTTCGTATTTGATGCAGACCAGAGCGAGGACGGTGCCACAATCGGAACCCTGTACGACTCTTATGATGAAATTAATCTGGCATTATCGGGACAACCCGTTGCAGATAAAGAATTTACAGTAGATGAATGGGGAGCAGTTATTACAGCGTATGCACCAATCTATGCTTCGGATGGTAGTATCTCCGGTATTGTTGGTGTGGATTATGCAGCTGACTATGTTCGAAGCAGAATCTTTTCCATAGCAAAAATGATAATCCTGGGTACCTTAATCTGCTGTGCGTTATCTATTGTTTTTGCCAAACTGTTTTCGATTAGAGTAGCACGCAATCTGAAGGTACTATATACCAAGATGGATGAGCTGGCAAATAGTAATGGCGACCTTACAGCCAAACTGGATGTTCATTCCGGAGACGAACTGGAGCTGATTGCGGAAGGAATGAATCAATTTATCGATAAGCTGCGTGCCATGATGGTAGAAGTGGCCAATACCACCGTTGGAATTCGACAGTCTGCTGAGACTATCTTTGACCATTCGGAAGAGGAATCGGATAAGATGAACGGCATCGCCGACCGAATGCATAACTTAATGGATTCCATGGAAGAGATTCAGGCATCCATGACTCAGACGGCAGAAGAGACAGGTAAGATAAAAGAAGGCGTGGAGGAATTTGCCCGTGTAACATCCGAACAGGCACGTCAGGCAGAATCCGTTCAAAAGAATACTGAAGTCCTCAAAAAGGAAACAAAGGACTCCAAAAATCATGCGGCTACCCTCACCGGAGAGATCAGCAAGAGTATGGAAGAAAAAATTGTGCGCTCGAGAAATGTGGAAAAGATTGCAGATCTCACTGCAGATATCATCAGCATTTCCTCCAAAACGAACCTGCTTGCGTTGAATGCGAGTATCGAAGCAGCACGTGCTGGTGAGCACGGACGTGGCTTTGCAGTTGTAGCAAATGAGATTGGACAGCTTGCAGATACCTCAGCGACAGCAGCCACCAAGATTAGCGATGTAAGCGCCATTGTTATTGATGCCGTGAATGAACTCGCCATGGAAGCTCAGAAGCTTCTGGATTATATGAACGAAAGTGTTATGAAGGATTATGACCGTTTTATCGAAATGGTCAACAGCTATGACGGTGATGCACGTGATTTTGGAGCGGCTATGAATTCCTTTGAACAGTCGATTCACAACATGACAGAGATGCTTAGCGACGTTAATGCCTCTGTTGTTGAGGTTGCAGATACGGTATCCGGAAACAATCAGTTTATTTCGCAGGTAGTAGATATTACTGAGGATCTAAAAGAGGGTACCGAAGACCTTGGTGAAGAAGCAAGGGGAAATAAGAATTCGGTTGAAAAGCTGTCGGATACGGTAGGATACTTTAAATGTTAAAAAGAGAAAGCAGTACGTAGAACCTTTATGACGACACTGTCATAAATGGGTGATTTTATAGTAATAAGGATAAGTAAAATGAAGAAAATCGTAGTTGGGATTTTGGCACATGTGGATGCCGGAAAGACCACGTTATCAGAAGCAATGCTATTTACAAGTGGAAATATACGAAAACAGGGACGCGTCGATCATGGTGACGCGTTCCTTGATACGTATGCCCTCGAACGTGAGCGCGGTATTACCATCTTTTCCAAGCAGGCAATCATCCAGACCGAGAACACTCGGATGACGTTGCTTGATACACCGGGACACGTGGACTTTTCTGCTGAAATGGAGCGAACTCTTCAGGTACTTGACTATGCGATTCTGGTTATCAGTGGAGCAGATGGGGTACAGGGACATACGCATACGCTATGGCAGCTATTACAGCGCTACGAGATTCCGACGTTTCTCTTTATTAACAAGATGGATCAGGAGGGTACTGACAAGGAAAAGCTTCTGGCGGAGATCAAGAAGGAGCTGGATGAGAACTGCATCGACTTTTGCGAGAGTGATATACTTCATGAATCCATTGCCACCTGCTCCGAGGACACTCTGGAAAGCTATCTGGAAACCGGAGAATTATCCGATGATGAGATACGTGAATTGATTGTGGGGAGAAAGCTTTTTCCCTGCTTTTTTGGTTCCGCACTGCAGATGACGGGAGTGGAGGAATTCTTGGAGGGATTTTCCCGCTACACGATGGAACGGGAGTATCCGACTGAATTTGGCGCACGCGTTTACAAAATTGCCCGTGATGAACAAGGAAATCGCTTGACTTATCTGAAGGTTACCGGTGGAAGTCTTGCTGTCCGCAGCGTATGGAATGGAGAGAAAATCACACAGATACGTTGCTATTCCGGTGCAAAATACGAAGCTGTCAACGAAGTGGAAGCAGGAACCATATGTGCAGTTACCGGATTTACACAGACAAAAGCAGGAGACGGAATCGGATATGAACAGGGTTCGATACTGCCAGTATTGGAACCGGTCCTTTTCTACCGAATCCAATTACCGGAAGAATGTGACGCGGGTGTCATGTTACCAAAGCTGCGTCAGCTGGAAGAAGAAATACCGGAGCTTCATATCGTCTGGGAGGATGTCCGTGGGGAGATTCAGGTACAGATTATGGGCGATGTGCAGATTGAGATATTGAAACGACTGATTGCCGAACGCTTTGGAGTAACGGTGGAATTTGGCGTTGGTCGTATCCTATATAAAGAAACGATTGCGGATACGGTAGAGGGTGTTGGTCATTTTGAGCCACTGAAGCATTACGCCGAGGTACATCTGCTGATGGAGCCGGGGGAACCGGGAAGTGGGATGCAGTTTGCGACGAATTGCAGTGAGGATGTGCTG
>CAYZUC010000113.1:0-8603 GCA_964481705.1 uncultured Lachnospiraceae bacterium | reverse complement strand
ATATTTACCCTGCTAAGTAATGAGTTTTCATATGAACAGGCAAATGATTATTTTGGAAGATGTGAGTAAATCTTACTCCACGGGAGCTCCTGCATTAAATGGTGTAAGTCTTCATGTGGAAAAAGGGGAATTTGTGTTTATTGTGGGTGACAGCGGTTCCGGTAAGTCAACCCTGATCAAATTACTTCTTAGGGAACTCACACCGACAGCAGGTAAAATCATGGTCAATAACTGCGATATTACCAGACTGAAAAGACGTAAGATACCAAAATTCCGCAGAAATATCGGAGTTGTATTCCAGGACTTCCGTCTGTTGAAGGATAGAAATGTATATGAGAATGTCGCTTTTGCTCAGAGGGTCATTCAGGTTCCCACCAGAAATATTCGCAAAAATGTTCCAAGCATGCTGTCGCTGGTAGGGCTTGCGGAGAAGTATAAGGCAAAGCCCAAAGAATTGTCCGGAGGAGAACAGCAGAGAGTTGCTCTGGCAAGAGCGCTTGTAAATAAGCCACCCATTCTTCTGGCGGATGAGCCTACCGGTAATCTGGATCCCAAGAATTCATGGGAGATCATGAAACTGTTGGAAGAGATCAATAAGAAAGGTACGACTGTCCTGGTGGTAACGCATAACAGAGAGATTGTAAATGCCATGCAGAAGCGTGTTATTACAATGAAAAAGGGCATTATTGTCAGCGACGAGAAAAAAGGTGGTTATATCGATGAGGCTTAGTACATTTGGTTATACTCTTCAACAGGGATTTAAGAATATTGTTCGTAATAAAATATTTTCACTTGCTACCGTTGCGACCATTGGAGCATGCATTTTTCTTTTTGGATTGTTCTATTCGGTAATAGTAAATTTACAGCATATTGTTTTGGAAGCACAGGCTGGTGTTGCAGTTACGGTTTTTTTTGACGAGGGTACGAGTGATGAAAGAATTGCAGAGATCGGTGACGAGATCAGCAAACGTGTAGAGGTCAAGAACATTCATTATGTATCTGCAGAGGAAGCTTGGGATTCTTTTAAGGATGATTATTTGGGAGAATACGTAGAGAGCTTTGGAGATGATAATCCATTAGCAGATTCCTCAAATTACGAAATATATTTGAACGATGTATCCATGCAGGATTCTCTGGTAACCTATTTGGAATCCATGGATGGCATTCGGACGGTTAATAAATCGGACATCATAGCGAATGTCTGGGCGAGCTTGAATTCGTTGATTGGATATGTATCTGTCGGAATTATAGCAATATTGCTGGCCGTATCCATTTTCCTGATTAGTAATACCGTTGCTATTGGTATTACTGTGCGGCGAGAGGAAATCGGTATTATGAAGCTGATAGGTGCGACCGATTTTGTAGTACGTTCCCCTTTTGTAATAGAAGGTATTATTTTAGGATTGGTGGGTTCTATTATACCATTAATCGCAATTTACTACATATATAATAATGTAATTGAGTATGTGATTAAGCGGTTTGATGCATTAAATACAATTCTTCAGTTTTTATCTGTAAAACAGATTTTCTCGACTTTAATTCCAATCTCTCTTGTAATGGGAGTGGGAATTGGATTTATTGGAAGTTTCGCAACAACTAGAAAGCATTTAAAGGTTTAGATATGAGAAAGCAACGTGTCCTTTTTTCACTATTATGTATTCTAATAATTGTTACAGGATTGGCGGCAGAGATGCCGCTTGTTGCATTTGCAGAGGGAAGTCCCATGCAAATCAATGAGAAAGATTCTGAAGAAGAAGACTCTGACGATGAGGGTGGCGAAGGCGACTCGGAGAAAGAAAAGTCGGAGGATTCTGACGACGATGATGATAGTGATGATGAAGAAAAGAAAAAAGAGGAAGAGGCAAAGAAGAGCTCGAGCAGCTCTGCAAAGAAAGCAGCTGATGAGAAGATTAAAAAACATCAGTCAGCAATATCTGATGCGGAATCGGAGAAGAGTAAGCTGCAGTCCGGTATGACAGATGTGAAAAAGATACTGGCTTCTCTTCAAAGCGTAAAAAAGGATTTAAAGAGTTATGTGTCACAGCTGGACACAAATCTTAGTGAAATAGAGGCTAAGCTTGATGAACTTGATAAACAGCTGGTTCAGAAGCAGGAGGAGATCGAAAAAGCCAAGGCGGCTCTTGCAGTAGCAAAGGATAACGAAGCAGTTCAATATGCTTCCATGAAGCAGCGAGTTCGTTTTATGTATGAGAAGAGAAATACTGCTTATCTTGAAGTAATTCTTTCAGCAAAGACCGTTGGGGATTTTCTGAATAAGGCGGAATATATCTCAAAGATTTCTGATTACGATCAGAAGATGCTTCAGGATATGATAGATGTAAAAAATGAGGTTGAGAATCTAGAGAGTCGTTTGGAGCAGGAAGAAAAACAACTGGAGCAGGTTCAGGCAGAAATCAAGGAAGACCGGGAAGCTGTTGAGACTTTGATTGCTGCGAAACAACAAGAGATTAAGACCTATGATTCTGATATCAATAACAAGGAACAGCTGGTTAAAGAATATGAAGATGAGATAGCAGCTCAGAATGCTATTATTCGTGATCTGGAGGCCGCTATTGCAGCTGAGAAAAAGAAGCTTCAGGCATCCAATGGAAAGGTCATTTCCTACGATGGCGGTCAGTTTAAGTTTCCGGCTCCAAGCTTTACAAGGGTTAGTGATGATTACGGAAATCGTATCCATCCGACACTTGGAGTAAAGCAATTCCACAACGGTGTTGATTTGGCGGCGCCAAGTGGTTCCCCGATTCTGGCAGCCTATGATGGCAGTGTAATTGCAGCCGCTTATTCCAGTACAATGGGAAATTATATCATGATTGATCACGGTGATGGTTTGTTTACTATTTATATGCATGCATCATCTCTTGCGGTTTCAACGGGTCAGTCTGTAAGCAAGGGAGATAGAATTGGCTCTGTAGGCTCAACAGGAAGAAGCACAGGACCACATCTACATTTTTCCGTTCGTTTGAATGGTGAGTATGTATCGCCTTGGAATTATTTAAAACAATAAGAAAATGAAGGGCAAGAAAATGAAAAAGAATTCAAGTTTTGTGACAGGTCTGCTGACGGGAGTTTTAATTGCGGTCATACTGTTTTTGGTTCCGGTCTATGGCAGCAAATTTGTCAAAGGAGTAAATATTCCGGCATCGAAAGGTAGTGGTTCTGTTATCACAAAGGATGTCCAGAAGAAAATGGATACCATCAAACAAATGGTAGATAACTATTATCTGGATGACATTGATCAGGACGCCATGCGGGAGGGAATCTACAAAGGGGCGTTAGAAGCACTGGGGGACCCTTATACCACCTATTATACCAAGGAAGAATTTGAGGATTTGATGGAGAGTACTTCCGGAACGTTTTATGGTGTAGGTATGTATCTGTCACAGGACCCAGACACGAAACGAATTACGGTCGTCCGTCCTATTAAGGATTCACCTGCTATAGAAGCTGGTATCTTGAAGGATGATGTCCTTACAGAGGTAGACCACGAATCCATAGAGGGACAAGAACTGGAAGAGGTTGTAGCTAAAGTAAAGGGTATGGAAGGAACCAAGGTGGTTTTGACCCTGGTACGTGGTGGAAAGTCCATGGATTTTGACCTTATCCGGAGAAAAGTCGAAGCTGAAACAGTAGATTACAGTATGAAAGAAGACAATACGGGGTATATTAGTATTGCTGAATTTGATGATGTTACAACAAGACAGTTCGAAGAGGCCTTATCAGACCTTGAAGGCCAGGGAATGGATTCGCTCATTATAGATTTGCGTGGAAACCCGGGCGGCAATCTGGATGTGGTTGTTGACATTTCAGAGCAGCTGCTTCCAAAGGGAATGATTGTCTATACGGAGGATAAGAACGGAAAAGGCAGTAAGTACAGATGTGATGGTAAGAATGAGTTTAAGAAACCTTTGGTAGTGTTGGTTGATGGAAACAGTGCCAGTGCATCCGAGATCTTAAGTGGAGCGATTAAGGATTACAAAATTGGAACTCTGGTAGGCACCAAGACCTTTGGCAAAGGAATTGTTCAAAAAATCATTCCTTTAGATGATGGAACGGCAATAAAACTTACGATCTCCAAGTACTTTACACCGAGCGGTCAAAATATTCATGGCATCGGTATTGAACCGGATGTTGAAGTGGAATTTGATTCAGAAGCCTATAAAAAGGATGAAACAGACAATCAGCTGAACAAGGCATTGGAAATTTTGAAAGAAAACAAAAGTAAGTAATACAACAGAATAGATGAGATACTCTGCCCGCCAATTTATATACGGCGGGCATCGTTGTTATCATTCGAAACGAACAAATGTTTGCAAAAGTGAAGTGCATATGTTATAATAACGAAGTTACAGTTGGAAGATAGCTGCAGAACGGAGGTCGAACAATGGATCATTTTGTACTGCATTCCGAATATCAGCCGACGGGTGATCAACCGGAAGCAATATCGGAATTAGTGAAGGGTTTTCAGGAAGGGAATCAATTTGAGACTCTGTTGGGTGTCACCGGATCCGGCAAGACATTTACCATGGCCAATGTGATTGCCCAGCTTAATGTACCGACTTTAATCATTGCTCATAATAAGACCCTTGCAGGTCAGCTCTACAGTGAGTTTAAAGAGTTTTTTCCCGAGAATGCAGTAGAGTATTTTGTTTCATACTACGATTATTTTCAGCCGGAGGCATATATCCCTTCGACCGATACTTATATAGAAAAAGATTCCTCCATCAATGAGAATATTGATAAGCTGAGATTATCTGCAACAGCTTCACTTACAGAACGCCGTGATGTGATTGTAGTATCTAGCGTTTCCTGTATATATGGATTGGGAAGTCCGGAGGATTATCAGGAGATGATCGTATATCTCAGACCGGGGATGGAAAAGGATAGAGACGATATCATTCGAGAGCTTATTAATATCCGATATGATCGAGCTGAAATGGACTTTAAGCGTTGTACCTTTCGAGTAAGAGGAGATGTTCTCGAAGTATTTCCTGCAGAGTCAAATGATACAGCGATACGAATTGAGTTTTTCGGCGATGAAATAGACCGGATAACAGAGATTGATGTATTGACCGGTAATGGAAAAGCCATTCTCGAATTTGCGGCGATTTTTCCGGCATCACATTATGTAGTACCCAAAGAAAAGATTGAGCTTGCAGCGACTGCAATTGAGGAGGAAATGGAGGATAGAGTCCGTTTCTTTAAATCAGAGGATAAGCTGCTTGAGGCCCAGAGGATATCCGAGAGAACGAATTTTGATATTGAGATGCTTCGTGAGACGGGATTTTGTTCCGGAATTGAGAATTATTCGAGACATATGAATGGTATGCCCGCTGGAGCAACACCGCATACTTTGATGGATTTCTTTCCGGATGATTTTCTGATAATTGTAGATGAGTCCCATATTACGATTCCTCAGATACGTGGTATGTATCATGGTGACCAGTCACGTAAGGAGACGCTGGTTGATTTTGGCTTTCGTCTTCCGTCCGCCAAGGATAACCGCCCCTTGAATTTTTCAGAGTTTGAGAGTAAAATCAACCAGATGATGTTTGTTTCGGCAACTCCGTCTGATTATGAAGCTGAGCATGAGCTTATGAGAACAGAACAGATTATTCGCCCAACCGGACTTTTGGATCCGGAGATTGAAGTTCGACCGGTAGAGGGTCAGATTGACGATCTTATTAGTGAGATTAACAAAGAGACGGAAAAGGGCAATAAGATACTCGTTACAACGTTGACAAAGCGTATGGCTGAGGATCTGACTGAGTATATGCGTGAAGTTGGTGTGCGGGTTAAGTATCTGCATTCTGACATTGATACCTTTGAGCGGGCCGAGATTATACGTGATATGCGATTGGACGTTTTTGACGTATTGGTTGGTATTAACCTGCTGCGTGAAGGACTGGATATTCCGGAGATAGCTTTGGTTGCGATCTTAGATGCAGATAAGGAAGGCTTCTTAAGGTCAGCGACGTCTTTGATTCAGACGGTAGGAAGAGCTGCCCGTAATTCCGAGGGACATGTTGTGATGTATGCAGATCGTGTGACGGACTCTATGAGGATGGCGATTGACGAGACTACCCGTAGGAGAAAGATACAGAGCGAGTATAACGAAGCGCATGGCATTACCCCGCAGACAATCAAGAAGTCTGTTCGTGATCTCATCAGTATCTCTAAGGCTGTTGCAAAGCAGGAGTATGAATTTGCAAAAGATCCGGAATCTATGGATAAGAAAGAGATTGAGAAGCTGATCACCGAAGTACAGAAAAAGATGCAGAAGGCCGCTGCAGAACTTAATTTTGAGGCGGCAGCAGAATTAAGAGATAAAATGATAATGCTCAAAAAGAGTTTGAGTGAATGACAGACAAGCTTTTGGAGATGATAAGGAGAAGAGAAAATGAGTAAGATATCGATCGTCGTACCATCCTTTAATGAAAGAGGCAATGTTGGAAATCTGGTGAAGCAAATAGGGGAATCCTTAGAGGGTTTGGATTATGAAATCGTTTTTGTAGATGATAGTACAGATGATACCCCTCAGGTCATAGAGAAGATTATGAAGGAGAATTCCCATGTACGGATGGAACACCGCACGAAGGAAAAGGGTCTGGCTACTGCTGTAATCCGTGGATTTCGTATTGCGGAGGGTGATTATCTTGCAGTTATGGACGCAGACCTTCAGCATCCACCCAAGATCCTTCGACCTATGTATGCAGCACTTGAGAGCGGCGCAGACTTCTGTGTACCGAGCCGCTTTATCCCGGGTGGAAGTGACGGAGGACTGAATCTGTATCGTAAGTTTGTGTCTGGTACGGCTCGATATATTGGCAAGATACTGCTCCCCAGTCTTCGTAAGATCACCGATCCTACAAGTGGTTTGTTCATGTTTAAGAAAGAAGCAATTAAGGATGCAGACCTGCAGCCGATTGGATGGAAGATTATGGTTGAGGTACTTGCGATGTCAACGTATCAAAGTGTAATTGAGATTCCTTATCAATTCCAGTCTAGACCGACGGGCGAATCCAAGCTGTCATCCAAGGTCACACTGGAGTATATTCAACAATTATTTGGTCTTATGAAACGTGGTAAGAAACAGAAGAACGTTACCGTTGAGAAATGGAGCGTTGAAAAGACTGCAAAAATGGTAGAAAAGTATGGAAAAGAATAATGATTACATTAAAATAAGAGGTGCGAAGGAACACAATCTGAAGAACATCGATATTGATATTCCAAGAAACAAGCTGGTCGTCATGACGGGCTTAAGTGGTTCCGGCAAATCCTCATTGGCTTTTGATACGATTTATGCTGAGGGACAGAGACGCTATATGGAGTCGATCTCTTCTTATGCGAGACAATTCCTCGGACAGATGGAAAAGCCTAATGTTGAATTGATAGAAGGGCTTTCCCCAGCCATCTCCATTGATCAAAAATCAACAAACCGTAACCCCAGATCTACAGTAGGTACCGTAACAGAGATTTATGATTATTTTCGACTGTTATATGCTCGTATTGGTGTACCACACTGCCCCAAGTGTGGACGTGTAATTGAGAGACAAAGCGTTGATCAGATGGTCGATCAGATTATGGAATTACCGGAAGGTACAAGAATACAGCTTCTGGCGCCAGTAGTACGTGGACGCAAGGGAGAACACGAAAAGGTTTTGGAGAGAGCAAAGAGAAGCGGTTATGTTCGTGTTCGTGTAGATGGTAATCTGTATGAGCTTTCGGAAGAAATTAAGCTCGATAAGAATATTAAACACAATATCGAGATCATAGTGGATCGTATTGTGATTAAGGAAGGCATTACAAAGCGTCTTACCGAATCAGTTGAAAATGTTTTGGAGATAGCAGATGGTCTTCTGCTTGTGGATGTGGTAGGAGGAGAGACGATGAACTTCAGTCAGAGCTTTTCCTGCCCCGATTGCGGGATTAGTATCGACGAGATAGAACCCAGAAGCTTTTCCTTTAATAATCCCTTTGGAGCTTGTCCTGTATGCTCCGGACTTGGTTTCCGGATGGAATTTGATGAGGAGCTGATGGTTCCGGATATGAGTCTTAGCCTGAATCAAGGGGCTATCAGTTGTACCGGATGGTCTTCCTCGAACGATCCTTCCAGTTATACGTATGCGGTATTAAAGGCCCTGTCGAAACGTTATGAATTCAGCATGGATACTCCTTATGAGGAGCTGCCGGATGATATTCGTGAGATGTTGATTCACGGAACCAATGGTGTAGAGGTTAAGGTTCACTATCGTGGACAGCGCGGTGAAGGGATCTATGATGTTGCCTTTGAAGGTCTGATACGAAATATGGAGAGACGGTATCGTGAGACTGGCTCAGACAGCATGAAGCAGGAGTATGAGACTTATATGCGAATTACTCCTTGTAAAGAATGCAATGGAATGCGCTTGAAGAAGACATCCCTGGCAGTTACGATTCAGGATAAGAATATCTATGAAGTGACTTCTATGTCGATTGGACAGCTTACACAGTTCATGGATGAGTTGAAGCTTACTCCACAGCAGGCGCTGATTGGTAAACAGGTACTAAAGGAAATCCGTGCACGTTTGCATTTCCTAATTGAC
>CAYZUC010000112.1:0-8687 GCA_964481705.1 uncultured Lachnospiraceae bacterium | reverse complement strand
GACACAAAGTATTTCGTGAATCCAGTATTTGTGTTCCCCATATAGGTAGTCTCGAAAAATCCAGCTACAATAAAAGGATAATCAACATTTCGATAGGTCAGAATGTATTCATCACCCAAATGGACTCCGTTATTCTTCATGGGAAGTGGAAGGTAAATGGCATCCTCTTCTGCGACCTCCGCTTTTTCAGAGCAAAGCTCTAGTGGTGCAAGCTGTCTCTTTTGGTCTTTGTTAAAAAACACAGCGCCAAACTGGAGGTTATTGCAATTGTTTTTGGTACTCTCCATGAAAATGACATCTTCCTTTTCCACATGGTCGACACGTTTGTCGCTTACAACAAAATTTTCAAAGAGTCTTTGATACATCGTATTTTCCGTTACAAAGAAGAAGTCGGGAGATTGCAAATCTTCAGAACGCTTTTCGTAGAACTCCTGAAGTTCATTCTGAAGCTTTAATCCGGTGTTAAGAGAAAGCACCGCCAAGAAGACAAGAAAAGCAAGTGTGAATGCCATTCCTTTTTTGTTACGCAGCTCCAGAGCTGCCAAACGTAGTGTAATCATGTTTTCTCTTCCTCCTTACCAACCCATTTCTCCTAAGAACTGTAGCAACTTGCTTCTACGGTCAGCTTCTGACTCGTTTTCCTGATGTTCCAATCGTAAGTCACCACCGATGATTCCGTCTGTGACATAAAGGATACGGTTTCCCTTCATGGCAGTTTTGATATCGTGTGTAACCGTGACAATACTCTGACCGTTATGATGAATATCTTCAAAAGTCTGTAATACTTGATCGCTGGCAGCAGAATTCAATGCGCCGGTTGGTTCATCAGCAAATAGTATCTGAGGATCGTTGATCAATGCTCTTGCAATTGCAACTCTTTGTTTTTCTCCACCGGAAAGCTGATTTGGAAATTTTATCATATCCTGTTCGTTAAGCTTCATCCGCGTAAGAATGCTCTTTGCTTTATGGAGAACTTCTTCCTTATTGTGATTAACCAGCAATCCACCGGTCAGTATGTTGTCAATCACATTCATGCTGTCAAGAAGGTACATGGACTGGAATACAAAGCCACAGTGCTGTCTACGAATCTGTGCCAGTTCATCAGGACTTTTCCCCGTGATATCGAGATTGTCTAACAGAATCTGACCTGACGTTGGTGCGTCCATACCAGACAAAGCGTATAACAGCGTTGATTTCCCGGAACCGGAACGTCCCATGATTACAGTGAAATCTCCTTCAAATATCTGAAGGTCCATGTTCTTCAACACATGCTGTTGCAGACCACCATTGGAAAATGATTTACAAAGCTTTTTTACTTCCAAGATTACTTTACTCATTTATATTTCTCCTTTTGCTTATTTACAAATTAAATCACTATTTGATGAAATAATTACTCTTTACATTTCTCAGATTATCACAAAGAATCTTAACTGTCCTTAACACCCACATTCCGATTTCTTAACAGTTTCTTAAATGAAAGAAAAGTGGCGCTGATATAGTCAAATACAAGGTATCTTTACAAGATTAGAGGTGGTTGATATACTTGACGTAGCTGTAATGGTTTTGAAAGTAATACACATGATAACGAGGGGAAAGGTACAAACATGTTGGAACTACAATTATTAAGTGACAAGGATATTCCATTAGTGGAAGGTTGGTTAAACAAAGCTCATGTAAAACGATGGTATGAGATTCCGAGCATGGGCATTACGATTGATGATTGGATATCGGAAATCAAAGAATACCAAGATAAAATGTCGTGGATAACATACCTCATCGTATTATGGGAAGAGCAACCCATTGGAATGTGCCTTTTCTACAGATGTGAAGATAGTGATGAAGAATTTGGCACATTTTCTAAGGAAAATGCTTATGGAATTGATTATCTGATTGGAGAGGAATCTTTTCTACGAAGAGGAATTGGTAAACAGATGATTCAGGAGTTAGTTGAGCGAATTTGGGCGAAGGACAATGCCAAGAAAGTCACAGCAGAAGTTGATGCAGAAAACATTGCATCAAAAAATGTGTTGCTCTCTTGCGGTTTTTCTATATGGGAACAAGGTAATGGTAGAGTACGATTGTATCTGGAAGATAAATATTCTGATAAAGAATAGGATATGTGAGGTTAAATGATTACAAAAGAAGTTGTGAATCGTGCCATCAATTACATAATGGAGCATATGAATGAGGAGATTACCATTGATCAGGTTGCTGACTACTGTAACTTCTCCAAGTTCTATTTCAGTCGTGTTTTCAAGGAAGAGACAGGCGAGAGTCTGTATGCGTTTATCAAGAGAATGCGAATCGATCAGAGCGCATTTCGACTGAAGGTCGAGCGTGGCCGTAAGATTACGGATATCGGATTTGACTATGGTTACAGTCCATCCAACTACAGCTCTGTGTTTAAGCAGTACCATAATACATCACCTGCTGAATTTCGTAAAAGTGTAATGCAAAGATCGATGGGGCATCCTTTTATAAAACAGGAGATCATCGAAATCAAATCCTTTGAGGAATGTGATAAAAAGGTTACAATCGAGCATTTTCCTGAGGTTCAGGTGATTTATGAGAGGCAGATTGGAAGCTATAACAATCTGGGTGGAGATTGGTCGGCATTTGATAGAAAGTATCGGGATTATATCCGGGAAGATACCTTATTCTTTGAAAGAACCTATGATGATCCTTCCATCACAGACAAGGAAAGCTGTCTCTATGATCTGTGCATCAGTGCACCAGAGGGCTGTACTTTGGAAAACCAGTACTGTATGAATGGTGGAAAATTTGCGGTCTATCATTTTACCGGATGTCCACAAGAGATTTACTCCTGTTATCAGACTATGTTCAATGTGTGGATCCCTCACTATCATTACGAGATTGATGAACGATATGGCTTTGATTTGTATCGCGAAGTCAATTGCGAGACCATGCACTTCTCCATGGACATATGCATTCCAATTAAATAGGGCAAGAATCCAGAAGAATAATTTCAATCTTCTCTCTATAATGAGGCTACACGATGCAAGTAGTTGAAATATAGAGAGGAGATTTTTATGAATCTGGACATGATTAGAGAGAACAAAGGAAAGACAATTTTGCAGTTTTCCATACCTGCAATCATTTCGATGGTATTGACATCCATGATTACATTGGTGGATGGATTCTTCATCGGAAACTATATCGGAAAGGAAGGAATTGCCGCCGTGAATCTGGGACTTCCAATTGTATATCTTTTTCTGGCGGTTGGATTGATGTTGTCAGTTGGAGGCTCAGCTATCTCACAGATGCTGTTTGGAGCAGGTGAAGTAGAGAAGTGCAAGAATGTATTTAACCAGACGATGGCAACCACAATTCTTATGTCTATTGCAGTAAGCGTAGTCACATTGTTTTGTTTCCATCCGATGCTTCGGGTACTAAACGCAAATGAGGTGATAATTGGGTACTTTAAGGACTATTACCTGATTCTGCTGTTACAGCTTCCCATCATGGTGGTGAATTCCTCATTTGGAATGTTTATTCGTGGAGAAGGTGACCCGCAGTTCTTCATGAAGGTTAATGTACTTTCCGTGCTTATTAATGTTGCATTGGATTACTGGTTTACAAGATGGCTGGGACTTGGTGTACGTGGAATTGCAATTGCTTCCCTGATCGCGACAGTAGTAGGCTTATTGTGCAACCTGTATTTCTTCCAGGTAAAAGCAAAGGTGTATCGCCTGGGCAGATTTTCTTTTTCAAAAGAAGCATGTCGCAACATGATATTGAATGGAAGCTCGGAGTTCATTGGTGAGATAGCCATGTGCATTTCTATGTTTGCATACAACTATGTTATCATGAAGAGAATCGGAGTGGACGGAGTTACTGCTTTTACGATTGTAGGATATGTGTCATATCTCTTCAGTATGGTGGTCATCGGATTTGGTCAGGGCTCCAGTCCGATCATGAGCTTTGCCTATGGTGCGAAAGACTGGGAATTGGCCAAAGGTATTCGCAGAAAGACGAATGAAATGGTACTTGGATGCGGAATAGTGGTTATGGCAATCATGTTTGTGATTATTGACTGGTACAGCAGTGTGTTTGTGAAGGATACATCCGTACGGGAGATGGTTCATTCCGGAATGATGATCTTTATGGTATCGTTCTTGTTCTCCGGGATTAATTCAATTTCTTCCATGTACTTTACTTCCATTGGAAAAGCAAAGGAGTCTGCAATTATCTCTGCGTCTCGTGGATTGGTCATATTATTGATCTGCATCTTTGTGCTGCCGGTTCTCTTTGGCATGACAGGCATTTGGTTGGTTGCTCCGGTTACGGAAGTGATTACGATTCTGCTGACAATTATGTTTATCACAACAGAGAATAGGAGGACTCGGGAGGCATAGATTCACATTTGAGAGATGTGGATTCTGAAGGTTTCCTTTTGCTCAAAATCATGCTATGATGATACAAGAATTAATTTACGGAAAGGTTTTATTACTATCATGAAGGACAGAAAAAAAGGATTCCTTAGCTTACTTATTTGTATCATTGTTACTCTAGCTATGATATTTACGACTGGATTTGGAGAGGATTTATCATCGACAGCCTCACAGATGCTTCAGACGCTGACCCCGAAGATTATTTTATTGAAGGGAATGCAAAAGGAAACAAGACTAGTCACCATTAATATTGCAGAGTTTTCGCAGTATTCCATTGATGGTTATGCCGGATGGGTCGAAGATAACTATGCGGATGAGAATACATTGGTACTGGTTTTTAGCGGGGATGCTGAGATTCCAAAGGATGGAAATGAGGTCAAGACATATTTGTGTGAGAATGGATATGAGGACTTCTCGAAGACGGATTTTGATTGGACCAATCTAAATATCAGATGGAAAAAAGACAGTAAGAAAAATAAAAAGATAAAGAAAAAATCGGAACTTCAGATAGGAGTATCCTATCCGCTGATTCATGAGGCGGAAGGATTTAATGTGGAGATGGAGTACCGGAATGGGGACTGGGAAGTAGATGACATGAATCCTACCTACCAGACGTAGCAGGGTGGATCTGTTTATACAAAAGAGAACCGTAAGGAAGTGTTGAGGAAATATCATGAAGAAGATTTTTGGCTGGGGGTCTTTGGCTCTTTTCCTGTTCTGGACTTGCAGAATAATTGTTGGAGATATGGGTTATGTATTTTCAAAGAGAGACTATTACGATACTAAGTGGATTATCGAATTAGTTATTATGCATATGATCATGATATTTTTACCATTGCTGATTCCCTATGCAGTTAGTTTTGTTTTCACACTGCTAGACAGGTTCTCTGAGTGGAAGGTATTATTTATTTATTGTCTTTTGGTAATCGGAGTATCTATTATTGGAATGGGATGGCTTGCCTTTTGGCATTTGATATCCGCAATAGAAACGGATGTGATGACGTATCTTCCATATGGTGACATGATTCTTTGTGCGTTCATTTGGTATCCCGTATGGAGTGTGATTTTTGGAATCAAAAACAGAGTTGCACAGAAAAATGAGATTGCAGAGAAATGAACCCCTTCGACCTCTATTATATTTGTATTAATACGAAAAAGATTTTAAAGGAGGCTAAATGATGAATTCCATTACAAATCAAACGATTATTTCTTTAACGATTACGGTTATTTTACTTTTGGTGTTACCAATCGCGGTATTCTTATTTTGGAAGATCCGATGCAGAAAACAGGTGAAAATTTCAGCGGCTTTTATCGGTGCTGCAGGCTTTTTGGTGAGCGTTCGTGTTCTTGAATTAATTCCCCACATTTTCTGTATTATCTTAAGTAATCCCGTATCACGATTCATCAATGGTCATGTATGGGCATACGTTTTATATGGAATTACAATGGCTGGAGTTTTTGAAGAATGCGGTCGTTATATCGTTCTCAAATTTCTTTGGAAAAAGGAAAAGACAACTAATGATGTAATTATGTATGGAATCGGACATGGAGGAGTGGAAGTATGGGCAGTATCACTTCCAGCCATCGTTACTTATCTTGTGATTGCAGTGATGATACAGACGATGGGATTAGATGCCGTGATGTCATCTATGAAAGTCACAGCAGATCAGGCAGATGTTTTTCAAAAGACAGTAGTGGATGTGGTAACCTCCTTTGGCGGCATGTCTGCATTTTTAAGTATATATGAGAGAATCATTGCAATGGCTTTGCATGTTTCATTGACTTGTGTTGTCTACTATGGAATTCGCGAGAATAAGAAAATCTATTTACTTATCGCGGTCCTGGCTCATGCAGTTTTTGATATTTTTCCTGCCCTGTATCAGAAAAGTGTTGTATCTATGTCTGTCAGTGAGATTTGGATAACGTTATGTCTGGTAGTAACTGTTTGGTGGACATTACGTCTTTATCGTACGCCAAAGAAAGCAATGGATTAATAGTAATTGTCTTCGTTTTTATACTCAATGCCGGTATCCTCCCAGTTTTCAAACTGGTTGGCATCACCATGAACCTTGTACTCACGAACCCCTAAAATGTTTGGATTTTTATCTTCCAAATGATAGAATACACGGGGGTCTTCTGCAACGGCATTGTGCTCGTCGCCTGCTACGGCCGACTGAATCCATTTTAAAAGAACTTCGTGGCTCATAGGGTCATTATTTTCCATTAAAGCACTCGAATCATCCGCTCCCATTTCTTTCACAAAAAGGATGGGAGTGTTAACTTCATGCATTACTACATCCTTGCTGTGAATACCATGATCAGCGGTAATGATAATCATACTATTTTCGAACAATCTCTCTTCTTTGAGCATATCAATATAAGAATTAATAATCGTAAAGCATCCCTCAATCTGACTGTTACATGTACTTTCTGCGACATCACTGCCATCCGCACCCAAGGTATATGGCTCATGTGCACCCATTAGATGATAAAAACTGAATTCTCCTTTACCTTCTTCAAAATGGAGGCCCTGCGTAAGCATTTCCTTGTAAAATTCACTGTCATCAATCATATATCCACTATCTTTGACTGACATTTTTTGTACATCGCCCGTATAAACAAAGAAACGTTGTTTGAAAGCGTACGGGAGATAACGATATAGGGAAATCTTAAGCATTCCCTTTGCTATTCCTATATAGGAAGGAGCCGGTCTTCCGTATTTGACATTTTCGAAGACTTCGGTAGCGGTCTCACCCAGGTTTGACGCTTCCGTATAAGTACGAAGATGATACCCGGCATCTTCCATATTCTTGATATTCTCAGAATCCCGAAAAGCATCATCAAGATAGTCCGCATACCAGTGGTCAAAGAGATAGTCTTTCCCTGTGAGTAGGTACGGGACAGAGGGAAAAGTTGTAGAATATCTGGAAGTAGTATTGTGGTAGTAAGTAAATCCACCTAAATCATCCAATAGCTCCGGATTATCTGCAAGTGCCTTCGGTATGTAACGGTTATCAAAGTAATCCAGAACAAAAACGATGATATTTCGGTTCTTGCAAACCGAAAACATATTTTGCTTATCTATAATTAACGATTGTTCTACATGAAAATCTGTGGTAAAGAAAAGAAAAACAAATCCAATGAGTTGAACCAAAATCAGACCAACTGGAACTATTTTTGCCACGGATGCAAACAATTCTTTTCTCATATGCCAGAAGATAAAAAGCGTAACGAAAACCAAAAGCCAAATCGCCAGATTGATAAGAGATAAGCCCTTCATATTTTGAAAGGCAGAGGTGTCTCCATCCAGCTTCACCATGGAACCATTGAGAAACATATTCTGGATGTATGTCATCAGACTGACCGCAAAAATCAGAACGACACAGATTTCATAGATACCCTTTGGTAATAAACACAAAATAATAAACGTAATAAGAAAACAGACAATAGTAGCAAGCAACATAAGGAAGCATAATGTGCCGATTCCATAATAAGCTTTAAAATCAGATATACTGCCTGCATATACCTCACAAGGTCCAAAAAACAGCATGGTGAGGAACAATAGTAGTAATGCGGGTGCTGCTTTCCGTCTTGCTATAATAATTTTCTTCATTTTGTATATCTCCTTTTTTCTTTGGTCATAGTAATAAGATAGCAAAAAAAGAACGGATTTACCATATACAATTTTCAGATGCAAGGAAAAGAATGACTATTCATGATTGAAAAAAAAAGATATTATGTTTTTGGTGTTAGTAGAAAGCCTTCTATCTATTAAGATACGAAGGTGGGGATGTAAAAATGATAGGAGGATAAAAATGAAATTGAGAAAATTTGTTGTAATGGGAATTATGATAGCAATCAGCTCGATTATGCTATCCGGTTGTGGAAAAGACACAGCCACTGATCAGAGTGAGGCATTCCAGAAAGCAGTCGATGAGGCGGTAGAGAAGGCCTTGGACGAACAAAATCAGAAGACGGAAGAGGCAACACAGGAGGATGCATCGGAGGAAACCATAGATACCACGGATGATGAGCCCATTGATTATGGGTATTCAGAGGATGGCATTGATTATACTTTTTTAGGTGAAGAGGGACAGGAATTTGTATTTAGTAATGCTGCGGGAGATTGGTCTACCAATGTTGTAGTAAAAGCAGACGGAAGTTTTTATGGTTCTTATTACGATCCAGCAACGGATGAGACAGGAACCGACTATCCAAACGGAACCGTTTATTCTTCCTACTTTAGTGGGGTTTTTGAACCGGCTGTTATGTTGA
>CAYZUC010000111.1:0-8699 GCA_964481705.1 uncultured Lachnospiraceae bacterium | reverse complement strand
CTGTTTCATGCTTTACTTCGTCTTCAACAATTTTTAAAAGATATTCTTTTGCTTGTTCGGAGGTTAATCCAGAGATTCTTTCCAGTTCCTGTACTCTTTGCTCATTCAATGTGGCAATTTCTGCCTGTTGTTTCGCTAACGCTTCTTCTTTGGCCGTATAATTAGCCTCACGCTTCTCAATAGCCTCTGCTTTTTTATCAACAGTTTCTTCTTTCTGTTGAAGTCTTCTCTCAAGTCGCTGTAAATCAGCTCTGCGTTCTTTGGTCTCTTTCTCGAGTTCATTCTTGGTACGAATAGACTCTTCCTTTACTTCCAGAAGACCTTCACGTTTCTTTGTCTCAGCTGTCTTGAGTGCATCGTCTATAATTTCTCTTGCTTTGTTCTCTGCATTACCAATCTTAGCTTCAACGCCTTTACGGTAATTGAGACTTGCAAAACAGGAGACGAGAATTGCGACAATGGCGATAGCAACACCAATGATAATTCCCATTACAGGAGCACCTCCTTATTTAGTTTTCATTGTACTAATATCTATAGAATAAATATGTAATTGAAACAATACAAATTATTCTAATAAACGAATCTACAACAAATTTATTCTATACGAAAAATGATGTTATGTCAAGTGCTCATACGCATCACTGATATCAGAATAAGAAAAACCCTTACCAACTAAATAGCGGAATAACTTCTCTTTACTTTTTGGATCCTCTGGATTGAGACCCTCCCATTTTTTCTTCATTAAATTCTGTAAAAGCTCTCGTTCACTCGCAGTATCCTCGTTCTCCTCTTCCAAAACTGACTGAATAATGGTCTTGGAAATACCCTTATTCATAAGCTCCATCTCTATCTTCTTCCTGCTCCAGATAGAGCTTTTGAATGTAAGAAATCTTCTGGCATAGGCTTCATCATCAATGTAATGATAAGACTTCACATAATCGACAGCTTCTTGAATCGCTCGAGCCGGATACAGATTCTCTTTGAGCTTTCTTCGTAATTGATCTTCCGTGCGCTCCGTAGACTGCAGGAGGTGCATCGCTCTCTTTGTTGCGCGTTTTATCAAGACTTCACGTAATATCCGGTTATAATCTGCTTCCGAGAGATTGTTTCCAATTTCTATCTGATATTTTTTGAGTTCGCCCCTGTATAATACAAAGGCAAACTCATTATTTAGATAAATCTTATATTTTCCTTTTTGGAAGGACTCTACTTCTGTAATTTGCATACTTTCACGTCCTTATCGGGCTATTTGGAGCTAGCGGCATCCTCTGATTTCTTGTCTGCCTTCGTCTTCTTCTCTGTTTCTTTTGTATCACTCTGTAATCCATAATGTTCACGAACCTTTTGATCAATTTCATTACAGATGACCGGATTCTCCTGGAGATAGAGCTTCGCATTCTCACGCCCCTGACCAATCTTTTCTCCATTGTACGCATACCAAGCGCCACTCTTATTTACGATATCTACATTGCTGGCAAGATCAAGGATATCGCCAATAGAAGAAATACCTTTGCCAAACATAATATCAAATTCTGCTTCCTTGAATGGTGGTGCTACTTTATTCTTAACCACCTTGATTCTGGTTCGGTTACCAATGACTTCTCCTCCCTGCTTAATGGATTCGATTCTACGTACATCCATACGAATAGATGCATAGAACTTCAAAGCACGACCACCGGTGGTCGTCTCAGGATTTCCAAACATAACACCAATCTTTTCACGTAACTGATTAATAACGATAACCGTACAGTTAGACTTACTGATAATAGAAGTGAGCTTTCTGAGTGCCTGAGACATCAAGCGTGCTTGCAATCCCATATGGCTGTCTCCCATCTCTCCATCGATCTCAGCCTTCGGAACCAGCGCTGCTACAGAATCGACTACAACAATATCAACGGCACCCGAACGAACCATGGTCTCAGCTATCTCTAATGCCTGCTCTCCATTGTCCGGCTGTGAAATATACAGATTATCAATATCGACTCCGATATTCTTTGCATATACAGGATCAAGGGCATGCTCTGCATCAATGAATCCTGCAATACCACCTCTCTTCTGTACCTCCGCTATCATATGTAAGGTAACTGTTGTCTTACCGGAAGACTCAGGACCATATATTTCAATCACTCTGCCCTTAGGAATACCGCCAAGTCCTAACGCTATGTCAAGACTCAGAGACCCCGTCGGAACCGTCTCAATATTCATATTACTCGAACTGTCACCAAGCTTCATAACGGAACCTTTACCGAACTGTTTCTCAATCTGAGATACTGCTGCATCCAATGCTTTTAACTTTTCACTATTATCCATTTCATTCTCCTTTAATCCGGAACGTTTGTTCTGTTAATGAAATAATAAAACAAACGTTCGATTTTGTCAACTTTTTTCATAATAATCAGAAAGAAATCTGATACCGATAATCTGGTTTTTCCGACTCCCGTTGCTGATAGGATTATATTATGACATATGCTGTCCCATAACTATCCCTGCATCACGAAAATTATACTATTAAACTAATATCCTTACTCTTTTTGAAAAAACGGACGAAATGTCCTGATAGAATACAAAGAAAAACACTTGATTATCATATCAGATTTTACATTCGTCCGCAATCCTTATTTTTTATTCTTTTCACGATTTCCAAAGGTTACTTCACTAAAGTAGGTCAGAAGACACTCTCTCAGCATGGTGAGCGCTGCGATTGTTGTCGCTTCCCTTATTTTCATCCGGTCTCCCTGAAAACGATACTCACCAACAGTTGTATTTCCGCAAACACAGCATGCGATATAGACAAGTCCTACCGGTTTCTCCTCTGTACCTCCATCTGGTCCGGCAATTCCGGTAATTGCGACACAGGCATCTGCTTTTGTATAGAAGCATCCTCCCTTTGCCATTTCTTTTGCCACCGTCTCACTTACAGCGCCATACTTCACAAGGGAACCCTTTTTTACACCTAGATATTTTCTTTTTGCTTTATTGGAGTAAGTAATAAATCCTTCTTTGATAGTATCGGAAACACCTGGTACATTAATCAGCCTAGAGGCAACCATTCCTCCGGTACACGATTCAGCTGTTGTCAGCGTCAGTTTATTCTCCTTTAACAAATCAACTACTGATTTTTCAAGTGATATTGTGTGGTCGGTAGAATATATGCTCGCACCAAACCGTACTTTTAATTCCTTAACTACTGGCTTAATCAGTTTCTTGGTCTCTTTTTCATTCTCCCCCTTCGCTGTTACACGGATATGTACTCCACCTGTTTTCGCATAAACAGCAATTGTAGGATTGGTCTGTTCCTTAACCATATCTTCGATTGCTGAAGATATCGTGCTCTCCTGTACACCACACAGCTTAACTGTCTGGGATTGGATGATACCTGGCTCCAATCCATTTAGATATGGCGCAACATGTGCCTCAAACATAGGACAAAGTTCCTCTGGGGGACCCGGTAAGAGAACAATCCGCTTTCCATCCTTTTCAATCAACACTCCCGGCGCAATATCATTTTGATTATCAATGACCTTTGCTCCGTCAGGAATCATAGCAACCCTTCGGGTATTCTCTTTCACTTTCATCTTTTTCTTTTCGTAATACTTCTGTATCCACTCTATCGTATGTGGATCCTCTACCATCGATAATCCCAAGGCATTGGCAACTGCCTCCTTGGTAATATCATCCTCCGCAAGTCCCAGTCCTCCACACATGATTAAAATATCAGAGCGGGATAAAGCAAGTCTCACACATTCCGCAATACGTTCAAAGTTATCTCCAACTACACTCTGAAAGTAACAGTGAAGTCCGATATCTGCACATTTTTCTGCTAAATACGCAGCATTCGTATTCACCACATTTCCAAGAAGCAGCTCTGTTCCTACTGAAATAAGTTCTACTTTCATACCAGCCTTCCATTCTGCAAATAAATTACTTTTGCTCTCTCATTACATCACGATTCTTAACCAGATAATCAATCAAAGAAATAATTGTCAGCACAAGTGCCGAATAAGTTACAACCGTAGTCACAATACTGATATAATCAATGTCAGCAATAATCAGGCAGATCATAACCATCTGAAAGACTGTTTTGAATTTGCCCCAGTAACTCGCAGCAATCACAACTCCGTTATCGGAAGCTATCAGGCGGAATCCACTAATAATAAATTCTCGGCTGATAATGATAATTACAAACCACGCCGGGAGATCATTTCTCTCAACAAAACAAATCAACGCTGAACAAACCAACAGCTTATCAGCAAGAGGATCCATGAATTTTCCAAAGTTCGTAACCAGATTGTATTTTCTGGCTATCTTGCCATCCAGCAAATCGGTCAGACTGGCTACAATGAAGATTCCAAGTGCAATTAATGGCGAATAAGGGCCGGCGTAATCCGTCATAAAAAAGAAGATAAAAAACGGTATCATTAAAACTCGTAATATTGTTAATTTATTTGGTAAATTCATTCTATGGGTTCTCCTATCAAATCATATTCATATGCTCCGGTAACCTTTACCTGGATAAAATCACCGGTCATGAGTTCACGTTCGGTATTTACGAACAAGTATCCATCCACATTTGGTGCATCCTTATAGGTTCTGGCTACGTAGGCATTCTCGTCTGCGACCTTGCCCTCAATAAAAACAAAGAGCTCTTGTCCAATCATACTTTCCGCTTTTTCAAATGCAATTTCCTGTTGAAGCTCCATAATATCGTCTCTCCAACGTATTTTCGTCTCTTCCTTCGTCTGATCCGGAAATGCTGCTGCCGGAGTATCTTCTTCTGGCGAATAGGGAAATACTCCAAGTCGATCAAATTCCAGCTCATCCACGAATTGCATCACTTCTTCATGATCTTTCTCTGTTTCTCCTGGGAATCCAGTAATCAAGGTAGTACGAAGACAGATATCCGGAATCTGTTCCCGTAATCTGCTGATAACATCACGAAGTTCTTCCTGTGAAGTCCTTCTCCCCATTCTTTTCAAGATATTATCCGATGCATGTTGAATCGGTATATCAAGATAATGACAAACCTTATCTTCTGTTCTTATCGTAGAAATCAATTCATCCGTAATCTCTTCCGGATAGCAATACAATACACGTATCCAGACCAAACCCTGGATTTCGCAAAGCCGGTGTAATAGCTCTGGAAGCTTCTTCTCTCCATAAAGGTCAGTACCATAGACTGTTGTCTCCTGTGCTACCAGAATCAGCTCCTTCACACCATCTGCTGCAAGCTTGGCGGCATCCGAAAGTAAATCCTCCATGGGAACACTTCGGAAATTACCGCGAATCTTCGGAATTATACAATAAGTACAATGCTTGTCACATCCCTCTGCAATCTTCAAATACGCAAAATGACCTCCGGTTGTAACCGTCCGATATCCTTTTAAATAGGTGAGCTGATTAATATCCTTACGCAGATAATTATTTTGTCCTTTCAATACCCGATTCAGGGTATCTACAATTTCATCAAATGCAGTGGTTCCAAGGATTGCATCCACTTCCGGGATTTCTTCCTGCATCTCGTCGAAATACCGCTGTCCCAAGCATCCGGTAACAATCAACGCACGACAGTTCCCTGTCTTCTTATACTCAGCCATCTCCAGAATCGTCTGAATGCTCTCTTCCTTTGCATCGTGGATAAAACAACAGGTATTGACAATAATTACTTCTGCTTCTGTCTCATCATCCGTAAAAGTAAATCCCGATTGTCCCAAGAGTCCCAGCATCTGTTCCGTATCTACCAGATTCTTATCACATCCCAGGGATACAAATAATATCTTCAAATTGAACTCCTTTTGTAAAACACGGGAAATGCAGCCGCATTCCCCGTTTTGTCATGTTTCCTGATTACTCTTCGTCATCTCCGATGATTTTGATTGCTCCGCTGTTCAGCTCTTCTACTGCAACAGAAAGGGGCTTTTTACCCTTTTTCTCAACCAATGCTTCTTCACCGGAAATCAACTGTCTAGCTCTTTTCGAGGTTGCCAATACGATGGAATAACGACTGTTTACAACTGGATGTTCGCCTTCTTCTACCTCGCTGTTTACTACTTTCATTAAGTCTGTGTAAGATGGATGTAACATATTATTCTCCTTTCGAAAACTGTTTTAGTTCTGTTCTTAAACGGTTAATAAAATCTATTTTTCTAGACGGCGCGAAATGCGCTGACTGAATAATCTCATGCAATTCTCTGGTGCAGGTTTCTAAATCATCGTTGACTGCAATAAAGTCATATTGTTCAATCCCTTGGGATTCTTCCACGGCTCTCTTCAGCCTGGCATTAATGACCTCTGGTGTCTCGGTTCCTCTTCCGACAAGACGTCGCTTCAACTCATCGGCACTTGGTGGCATTACAAATACCAGTAGTGCATCTGGAAATTTCTCCTTTATCTTAAGGGCTCCCTGTATCTCAATTTCAAGGATTACATCTTTACCCTCTTCCAACTGTTTTTCCACATATGCCTTGGGCGTCCCGTAATAATTCTCGACATATTGAGCATATTCCAATAATTCTCCCTGCTCAATCATCTGCTCAAATTTCTCTTTGGTGAGAAAGAAATAGGAAACGCCATCTTCTTCTCCAGCCCTCGGAGCTCGTGTTGTGGCCGAAACGCTCAATGCATAATTATCATAATTAGTAAGTAGTTCCTTCATGAGGGTTCCTTTTCCGGTCCCCGCAAATCCGGATACAACAATCAGTATTCCTTTATGCTTCATGTTCGTCACCGCCTTCTGCATTCACTCTGTTCACGATTGTCTCAGGTAATAACGCGGACAAAATAATCTCATTATTCTCCATTACAATAACTGCTTTCGTTTTACGTCCCTGCGTCGCATCCACGGTCGAGCTAAGCTCTTTGGAATTGTGTACCATACGCTTGATAGGTGCTGAATCGGGACTGACAATCGCAACAATCTTATCGGAATTAACCATATTGCCAAATCCAATGTTAATTAATCTGCTCATTCTATCACCTATTACTCAATATTCTGAATCTGTTCACGTACTTTTTCTATCTCCGTCTTAAGGTCAATAGCCGTATCCGAAAGGCTCAGATCATTTGCCTTAGATAACGTTGTATTTGCTTCACGATTCATCTCCTGTGCGATAAAATCTAGCTTTCTTCCTATGCTGCCGCCTTCCATCAGACAATTCTTCATACTTTCAATATGACTTCTGAGGCGGACAATCTCTTCATCCACACAGATTTTATCAGCAAAAATAGTCACTTCCGTAACGATACGACTCTCATCAATCTGAGAATCCCCTAGAAGCTCTTGAACCTTACCCATAAGCTTCTCACGATACTCTGCAACTATCTGCGGAGAACGCTCTTCAATAAAATCAACATGTTTGAGCATATTGTCAAGCTTCAGAATCAGGTCGTTCTTTAAGGCTTCACCCTCTGTCATTCGGGCTGTAACAAATTGTTCACAAGCACCAACAACTGCCTTCTCAAGAGTCTTCCATATCTGCTCTTCATCTATTGTCTGTTCTTCCATGGACAGAACTTCAGGATAACGGGACAAACTGGATACTCTCGCGTCATTCTCCAATCCAAATTCCTGTGCCATCTGATCCAGATACTTCATGTATTCCTTTGCCAGCTCGCTGTTGTATTTCACGCAGACATTATTCTCAGTAAAATCCTCATAGGTAATAAATACATCAACCTTACCTCTTTGGATATAATTCTTCATTACATTTCGAATCGAGGATTCAAAGAAACTGAGTTTCTTTGGCATCTTCATGTTGACGTCCAGATATCTGTGATTGACGGCCTTCATTTCTACTGTAAACTTACGGTTTGCATCCGATATCTCACATCTTCCAAAACCTGTCATGCTTTTTATCATCGCGTATATCCTCTCCATATGAATGTACAATTTATCTGCATACAGTAATTTATTATAGGCTACTTTCTGTTCACCGTCAAGGCTACAAAGTATCATTCTCAATGTTTATTTCCTACACTCCATTGAATTTCAACCCTTAATATGATAGAGTTAGGAGACAATTAAAAGTGAGGTTTCTTATGGCATTTGATGGAATTACCGTAGCGGGAATTACCGCTGAATTAAATAACAAAATATTGAACGGACGTATTTATAAGATTGCACAGCCGGAAGCGGATGAGCTGATACTTACCATTAAGGTAAATGGTGGTCAGGAACGACTTTTATTATCAGCCGGAGCCAGTCTTCCCTTGGTATATCTTACTTCTCAAAATAAGCAGAGTCCCATGACAGCGCCTAATTTCTGTATGCTTTTACGTAAACATATCCAGAATGGACGTATCGTAACGATTTCACAGCCAGGCTTGGAACGTATCATACACTTGGAGATTGAACACCTGAATGAGCTCGGGGATTTATGCAGGAAGACTCTCGTTGTCGAGATTATGGGCAAGCACAGCAACATCATTTTCTTAGATGATCAGAACAGGATCATTGACAGTATTAAGCATATATCTGCAGCTGTCAGTTCTGTCCGTGAGGTTTTGCCAGGTAGGGATTACTTTATTCCTCAGACACAGGACAAATTGGACCCGCTTTCTGAGATTACAGCGGACCAATTCCGAGAGGTACTCATGTCAAAGCCGATTGCTCTTTCAAAAGCTATTTATACGACCTTCACTGGATTTTCTCCAGTTATGGCATCTGAGTTATGCTTTCGTGCCTCTTTGGATGGAAATAATCC
>CAYZUC010000110.1:0-8764 GCA_964481705.1 uncultured Lachnospiraceae bacterium | reverse complement strand
TTTATGTCGCAAAAGCTTTAGTGAAAATGAATAAAAAACAAGAGGCTTTTGAATTGCTTTTCGGAGACGTTCGGGGAGAGGGGGAGCGCAATGCAGGGGTAGCCCCATCGGGGCACACTGCGTCGCACTCTCCCGAACAACGGACTGTATCTAAAAAGTAGACGCAACTTATTAATTCGACAATCCACAACCATCAATCAAGGTTAGGTGCAGAATCTTTTATGCTGCGAGGTTCAGTCAAGCGCATTTCAGCTTGACGGGTTCTCGGGGCATAAAATACAATAGATAACCTTGTTGAATGTGTGGGGTAGCTGACAATTCAAAAGCATAATCCCCCCGTATTCTAATAGGGGGGGATTATGTACAATATTGTACAATTTAATAAAAACATAAAGGAGATATTATGATTTCTTATAACGAAAATATAATAGATTCCTTTGGCTATATACATAGTATTGATAATGTTATAATCACATATGATTTATGTGGTATTGGTGATAGTATAATTCAAAGTGTTATAGATGCATTTCATGATATTAGAGATAAAATTGATGGATTGGATTATTGGGAGAGATTAGATTGTAAGCCTTGTTCTAAATATTCGTGGTATGCTCACCAAATACATTTAGATAAGGGATTTTATGTACAACTTGGACATTGGCAAATGTTTCGTGATGATAAAAAGGAATTTCTAATATTCCCACTCATGAAAATAGAAATCAATCCAAATAAATATGCTAAAACACCAATTTTTGAAAAACTCATGAATTTAGTATCTGAATATGCTATTGATTATCATATTGATAAAATAGACTATGCTATCGATGTTAAAACGATACCAGACAATGTGAATGTATATGGTACTAAAAAGGAAAAGGGTTTATATAAAGGTACAAGGTATTACGGACAACGACATAAAAATGGGTATCTCAAAATATACGATAAAAGGAAGGAGAGCGGATTAGAATATGATTGTACAAGAATTGAATATACCTTTGAATATAAAAAAAGAAATGAAATCAATTTTGATGCGATATACATTACTAACAATAATGAATCATCCGGAATTGACGGAGCTGGAGAGACAGCAAATTGTAAACTGGTTAAAAAAAGTCCTGCTTTCAATGTGATTGTAGAATTATGTAAAAACATGAAAGAAAACAATCTGGAATATCAGACTATTATTGATAAACTTGATAGAAGAATGAAATATGATGTACAGACAGCGTTAAGGGGTGATAGTAATAAACTAGAATATAAAGCAGAGATACTAAATACTTTGCTAGAAAATATAGATAAACTTTATGGAAAAAAGGAGTTCAAAGAGGAAAACAAAAATATAAATGAGTTCGTAACATTAAGTGAAAAAGAATTAAAAAGTATAGAAAATCTATTCTAAAAGCAGACTATTGCTTTTAAATAAGTGCTTGAAATAAAAAAAGGACAACCTTTCGGCTGTCCTTCTTTTATTTTTTGTTATTTGTGTTTATAATTTTAATTCATATTTCACATCGTAATCAAATGTTTCATCTGCAATAATTGAAAGTAGTTCTGATAACTGAGGATTAGAAATTTGGGTATAACCAGCTAGAAAATTGATTACATCTCTTGAAGTTCCTCTTGTTGATTTAATAGCTTTGTTTACGAGTTCGTGCATTTCTGAATTTGTCATGATTTATTCTCCTTTGCTTTGTGGTTTTTTTTAGTTACAAAGTACGTATCATTAAGTAAACATTGCGGAAAATTAAATGAGAAGTCAACCCCATACAAAACTATAGCAAATAAATATAGTTAAGCAGCAGTTCAGATATGCATTTCATCTGACCTGCTACTTAACTGTTTATTTTTATGTTGCTTAGTTTTGGTATTAAGTGGGGTTTACTTCGGGCAATAATGATATAATGGAGAGACTAAAAAGAAAGTATATTGCGAAAATCCATGGAAAGTAGACTATTACACTTAAAAAGTAAAGTGAAACGAAAATGTATTTTTTCATTGCCTTCGGGAATGGCAATGTCGAGAATGATATATAAGCACTTGTCAAAATCATTATTTAGTTAAGATGTGTTATCGAGTCCGTTATCGAGATAACACGAGAAAATATAAATCATTCAATGGGAAAGCAGACTATTGCTTTTAGGTCTTTTGAAATTAACAGCGTGTAATAATATAAAAATATATGTATGATAAAAGATTGGAACAAAATCAAGGAGGCAGAATTACTTAGGTTGTGCAGGACAGCTTTTTGAAAAGGGGGTTCGCTCATCCTTGCCCCCTTTTCTTGTCCAAAGAACCTTAGTAATTCGTAGCCAGTTAAATACTTTGTCAATGGTTTTTGACTTTTAATCTTTTTGACTTTAAAACATTGCTAAATAAATGATTAACAAAGATACACAATCTATGAAGGGGAAAAGATTGGAAGAAGGAAAAAAAAATAAGGATACAGAATTTCTTAGATTGTGCAGGACAGCTTTTTGAAAAAGGGGGTCGTTATCCTTACCCCTTTTTCTTGTCCAAAGAATCTTAGAAATTCGTAGCAGGTAAAATCATTGTCCTTGAATTTGTTTTTATTCTTTTTATCTTTTGACTTTAAAACATTACTAAATAAATGATGAATAAAGATACCTGCATAGAGTGTGTACAAGCGTGTAAGCCTTGTGATATTTGATGAAAATGCACACGTTGAAGTGTGCCATCAAATAGCGCAAGGCTTACACGCTTGTACACACTCTATGCAGGGGATAAGATTAGAAGAAGGAAATATATTGCCTTTGACTTTACTTTTAATAAATTTTGCTTGACAAAACAAAAGTGACTATGATATTGTATCGTTACGTTAAGTGTTTTCTATTCGTTAAACAGTTGTTTTGCGAATAGATGGATTCCGGAATTAAATTACTCTCATATAACGAAACGCCGCTGTCTGTAGATAGACAACGGCGTTTCTTATAAATAAGAAAAGAATTATTCACGAGCTTTCTCAACATCTTCAATGTATTGACGAATTAAATTAACCGTTCCGTCGATTCCAAGTTTGCTGGAATCAATGGATAAATCATACGTGTCGGAATGGCCCCATTTTTTCGACGAATAATAATTATAGTAACTGGAACGTTGTTTATCCTTCTTTAGGATCATATCCTTTGCCTTTTCCGGTGTTAAATTGTATTTTCCGGATATTCTCTTGATTCTTGCGTCCAGATCACCGTGAATGAACAAATGTATACAATTAGGATAATCTGCTAACGCGTAGTCTGCGCAACGCCCAACAATGATACAGGGACCCTCATCGGCAAGCTTCTTAATGGAATCAAACTGTGCTAAGAATACTTTGTGACTGATTGGCATATCAACAAAGGTGGATGAATTATAGCCAAAGGAATACGTATCCATAACGAGGTTGTATAAAAAGCTGTTGGTAGGTACCTCATCGTGATTCTCAAAGACTTCTTTGCATAATCCGCTGTCCTTGGCTGCTCTTGCCAGCAGCTCCTTGTCATAACATTGAATGCCGAGCTGAGCGGCCAGTTTCTCTCCGATCTCTCTTCCGCCACTTCCAAACTGTCTTCCAATTGTGATAATTGTGTTCATACAATTCACGCTCCTTTGTTGAACCAAAGAAACAGTTCATTTTGTTACTTCTATTATAACTGATTTTTCGATAATTGTACATTGCATTTTGTGAGTTTACATAAGTATATTATGTCAACCATTGACAAAATAAAAGAAATCCCCACTATTTTCAAGTGAGGATTTCGAATAATTTATGCTTTCTTCTTATCGGTCTTTGCTAATGTCTTGATGCCATCAATTGCAAGGATAACAGCAAGGACAACTAATAATGCACTGATTACGATACGAATAACACTCCATACCGGATCGGTAGCGCTCATTACGTTTGTAATATTACTCTTTAAAGTAAAGCAAAGAGAAACGATTGTGACAATCAGCATGAATCCCATCGGGATAAAGAACATACTGTTCTTCTTGCCGATTTTGCCAAGCCATGTAGCAACAGCAAGTAATCCTAGAGCTGCAAGTAACTGGTTTGCTGCACCAAATAGCGGCCAGATCTTTGCATAACCTGTCATACCAAGGGCAATACCTAATACAACGGTAATTGCGGTAGCTACATATGGATTAACGAGAATCTTCTTCGTTCCGGTAACACTATCTACTGTCTCACCAGGCTCCAACCAGAATTCCTGGAACATATAACGTGCAAGACGTGTTGCTGTATCAAGTGATGTCAGACAGAATACAGATACTGCAAGTACCAGCATACTATAAGATATTGTAACTACAGAACTCTCAGAACCTACAAAGGTACCGATCATCTGAGAAATACCTTTAGCAAATACTGCGGTAGGAGCTGCAAGTCCGGCTGCTTTTAATGCTTCCGGATCGGTTGCGCTTACAGAATTCCATACAAAACCTACTGCACAAAGAGAAACTACTGCAAGTACACACTCGATTAACATTGCGCCATATCCAATAGGAAGTGCATCTTTTTCGCTATCCAACTGTTTGGATGTAGTTCCGGAGGAAACCAATGAATGGAAACCGGAAATAGCGCCACAGGCTATGGTTACGAACAATGCGGGGAATAAAGTTCCTTTCGCAAACAAACCATTTCCATTAGCTGCTGTAAAGCCTGTAAATGCAGGAATATCAAGACTTGCGTTACCTGTGATTGCAGCTCCGATGATACCAATAAAAGCAACGATCATCATAAAGTAAAGCAAGAAAGAGCTCAAATAATCACGAGGCTGTAACAGAATCCATACAGGTGTTACAGATGCTATCAATATGTAAATTCCCAAAAATACCATCCATGCCTTGGAAGACAAAGCAACCGGATGCCAATTAAGACCAATAGCAACGATAATAATGATTCCAACGATACCAATGATAGTAGAAATGCCGATAGGTGCATTTCTGCGGTATACACAGAATCCAAAGACAATAGCTAAAAGTATAAACAATAAAGAAATCATAGCTGTTGACTGATTTGCATTTCTTACAGCATCAGCCATCTCAGCATTAACGCCAAATGTACTGGCTACGATGGATGCAAAAGCTGCTACAACCAGGAGTAAGGTAAGATAACCGAAGATAATAAACATTTTCTTTGACTTAGCGCCCATGGTATCGGCAATTACTTCACCTATGGACTGACCTTTGTGACGAATAGAAGCAAATAAAGCTCCAAAATCGTGAACCGCACCAAAGAAAATTCCACCTACGATAATCCAAAGTAAAACAGGAACCCAACCAAAAACGGCTGCCTGAATTGGTCCGTTAATAGGACCTGCACCTGCTATGGATGAAAAATGATGACCCATCAATACCGGAGTCTTTGCCGGACAATAGTCGATTCCATCTTCCATCTCATGGGAAGGAGTTGTCTTACTCTCATCTACTCCCCACTTCTTTGCGAGCCATCTACCATAAAATAAATAGCCACAAACTAATAACGCGATACTTAAAACCAAAATTACTGCTGCATTCATGTTACGCACTACCTCCCTTTTTTATTTTGCTTGAGTATTCTTTTCAAAAATTTCGCATTGTCTCTCCCACTGCCGTTCGTAAATATCTTAGTAGCTTTGATATCTACTAGAGCTGTGTGAAAATCCATCCATCCCAATAGCGAAAATTGAAAATTCTTGTGAAGGCGGCATCTCTTTAATGCTTTCACTGCATCCGGATCAGAATCATCACAGATAAAGAGTGTCGTAATATAGGTGTACATATGTCCGGGCTTGGGGTCTATTAATGCCATTCCCTTCTCATATGCATCATCTCGACATTGATCGTAAATCTCTTTAGTTAACTTTGGAAAGGAATAAATATAGACATACTCGTTACTGTCTGCGCTCCATAACTTCGCTTTCTTAACAAGAACATACTTTTCAGAACGTGCAAAAAAAGAACACTTTGCAATAATTCCGCACGCAGAAGATTCTTTGAATCTCTCGATATCATAATATGCTTCATAACTTTTAAGAATTCGATCAATTACTTCTGCTCGTGTCAATGATTCATCCAACCTTCCAGATATAGGTAATCTTACACAAAAAAGAGTATAAACTTTCAATATCTTTATTAAATTTCTCTAAAAGTATATCACAGGAAAATGCATTCTGCAATACTCTATCTAGATAAATGTGATAATAAATCTACAAAATATTGTGGCAAAGGAGCTTCGAATTCCATATATTCGCGACTGGTGGGGTGAATAAAGCCAAGAGTTTTGGCATGAAGTGTCTGTCCTTGTAGATTCCATTCGTTTTTTGCACGACAATAGACATCATCGCCAAGAATGGGATGACCTATGCTCGCCATATGTACGCGGATTTGATGTGTTCTTCCTGTTTCCAGAATACATTCAATATAAGTATACTTAGAAAAGCGATCTAACACGCGGTAATGTGTGATGGCTTCTCTTCCATTACGCTTGTTGATTGCCATTTTGATTCTGTCATTTGGATGTCTGCCAATCGGCGCATTGACAGTACCGGAATCCTCTTTTATTACACCATGTACAATAGCTACATATTTTCTGGTAATGGAATGAACCTTTAATTGTTCCGCAAGGAAATTGTGAGCATCGTCATTTTTGCATATCAAAAGTGAACCGGTAGTGTCCCGATCAATTCTATGGACAATCCCAGGTCGTAAGACACCATTGATACCGGACAAATCATCCTTACAGTGATACAAGAGCGCATTTACAAGTGTACCCTGATAGTGTCCGGGAGCAGGATGTACCACCATTCCTTTGGGCTTATTTACAACAATGACATCCTGATCTTCATACAGGATGTCAAGTGGTATATTTTCCGCTATTATATTAGGCTCCACTGCATCAGGAACCTCGAAAGCAATACGATCACCTGTTGTTACCTTGTAACTGGATTTTACGATAAATTCGTTAACAGTGACCTTTTGCTCTTCTACTAATTTCTGAACACGAGAACGTGATAGATTAGAATCAAAATCAGCAATACATTTATCAATACGAAATCCATTATAATCTTCTGATACTTCGAATGATTCCTGTGACATAGCCCGTCCTCGCTTAATAATCCTACTCTGTTTCTTTTGTTTCTTTTGTTTCTTCTATTTCGTCTGTTTTTTCTACTTCGTCTGCTGTTTCCTGCATAGTTACTGTTCCTTCCATCGGTTCACGCATGGAGGAATGGATTCGTGGTGTTCTTGCCTTTTTTAGGTTTAGGTCATCTTCCTTATAATAAAAAAGTATGATAATTATCAAAAGCGCTGTTGATACCGTCACATAACAATCAGCCACATTAAATATAGGAAAATTAATATATATAATAAAGATAAAATCAATTACATACCCGAGAAAAACACGGTCAATCATATTGCCAACTGCCCCAGCAGCCAGAATAACGAGACAGGCTCTCAAAATGGTATATTTTTTTCTGATGGGAATCCGAATCAGAAAAAAAACAGCCACAATCAGAAAAGCAATTCCAATGAAAAGGAAAAACCATTTTTGATTCTGCATCATACCAAATGCAGCACCACGATTCTCCAAATATCGGAACTGAAGTACATTGGGTATTAAATTAAAGGCTTTTTTGTTCATAAGCTTTTGAACAGCTAACGATTTTGTAAACTGATCAAACCAGGTTAAAAGTACAATTGCTAATAAATCAATGATATAGATTACTATGGGATTCTGTTTCTTCTTTTCCATCTTTTCACTCTGCGTGTATAACACGTATTCCTCTTTCTAAGGGTTATTCCTCTTCATCAAAAATTAATTCCTGCACCGCCGCTCTTATTTCTTCGTCAGTAACGGTTGTATCAATAAAGGATTTACCAATTTTCTTTAAAAGAATGAATTTGATTTTCTTACCATCCATTTTTTTGTCTGATTTTGTAAGAGACAATATATCATCTGCATTGATATCTGTGATAGATATTGGTAACTCAAAGGGCACAAACATATCACGAAGCTCGTAGAACTCTTCGGTAGAGAGCAAATTACGTTTGTATGAAATATGCGCAGCTGCGATACAGCCAAGAGCAACACATTCCCCGTGAAGCAGTTTGAAATTCATTTGTTTCTCAATGGCATGACCTATTGTATGACCAAAGTTCAACAAAGCACGTTCTCCTTGCTCCGTAGGGTCTTTCTCTACAATGGATTTCTTTATTTGGCAGCTTCGCAGTATCATTTCTGTCAAAACTTCTGTTTCGCGGTCGTTAATCTCCATGAAATGTTCAATCAACCACTCGTAAAAGATTCCATCACGAATCAGTCCGTGTTTTAAAACTTCTCCCATTCCGGAAGCAAACTGTCTGCTGCTTAAAGTTCTCAGAACACTCATATTCATATAAACCAGTCGTGGCATATGAAAGGCACCAACCATATTTTTATAGGAATCAAAATCCACCCCGGTCTTACCACCAATACTGCTGTCAGCTTGAGATAGTAATGTGGTGGGAATCTGGATAAAATCAATTCCACGAAGATAGGTAGCTGCAGTATAACCGCACAAATCACCTACTACACCACCTCCAAGTGCAATGAGAAAATCGTTACGGTCAAAGTGTTCTTCGATTAATTTCTTGTACAGCTTTTGAACGGTTTGCAGATTCTTATTCTCTTCTCCTGCGTCCATAACAAATGAGGAACAATAGGAGCAGGATTTCTCAATGATTCCAGTGAGCTCCTCGCCATACAGGGGGAAGACATTCGTATCGGAAACGATACATACTTTGCGTG
>CAYZUC010000109.1:0-8808 GCA_964481705.1 uncultured Lachnospiraceae bacterium | reverse complement strand
TATTGAGATTTACAAACCTTGGACTTTATATTCAGTCGGTTGGTATTAATGAAAGCTCTTCCAGATTAAATGGTTTGAATCCAACCACAATTAAGATTCTGACATTTGTATTGTTGGGATTATGTGTAGCTGTTGCCGGTTTGATTAAGGTAAGTCGTCTTTCTTCTATAAACTATTCTGTTATTGCAAAGGATATCGAAATGGATGCCATTTTGGCAGTTGCACTTGGTGGAAATCCTCTTGGTGGAGGTAAGTTTAATATGACGGCATCTATCCTTGGTGCTTATGTTATTCAGTTTCTGACCACTACGCTCTATAAATTTAACGTACAGTCAGATGCACTTTCTGCATACAAAGCAGTAGTTGTAATTGCACTGGTTGTATTTAGTGCTCCAATTGTAAGAGAAAAGATATCACAAGGTTGGAAGAACATTACCTCAAAATTATCGAAGGAGGTAGCTTAACATGGAACCAACAAAAAATGTAGTAAAAAGAAAAAAGAGTTTGAAAGACATGAGTGATACCAATCTGTTATTAATCATTACAGTGGTTGTATTCTTCCTTATGTATATCGGTGCCATTATTTTTCAGGGAAAGGGTTTCTTAAAACCTCAGACCTTCTTTAATATTTTGAATGCAAACGCAGCTTTGATCATTATGTCCTGTGGTATGAGTATTGTCATGATTACCGGCGGTATCGACATTTCCGTCGGTGGTATGGCAGCTCTGGTAAGTATGTGTTGTGCGGTATATCTGGATTATCATAACGGCAATGTATTCGTCTCTTTACTGATTGCATTGGGAATCGGACTTGCATTTGGTATTGTACAGGGATTTTTAATTGCGTACTTAGATATACAGCCTTTTATTGTATCACTTGCCGGAATGTTTTTCGCACGAGGCATGACAACGATAGTAAATACAAATCCATTTAATGTATCGAATGAGAAGTTCACAGCATTAAAGAATACACGTATCCCGGTTCCCGGAATGGGTTCCATTAATAAGCTTGGAGTGTACGTAGATGCGTATGTGGAAATAGGTGTAATTGTAGCAATATTACTGGTTATTATCCTGTTTTGTGTTTTGAAATGGACCAGACTTGGTCGTGCATTCTATGCAGTAGGTGGAAACAGCCAGAGTGCATTACTGCTCGGAATTAATGTTAAGAGAACAAAGTTCCTTTCACATTTGTTGTGCAGTGTTTTATCCGGAATTGGCGGCTATGTATACTTCCTTCATGTAGGCTCCGGCTCAGCATCCCATGCAATGGGCGCTGAAATGAATGCAATTGCATCCTCTATTATTGGAGGAACCATGCTGACTGGTGGTGTGGGTAATATTATAGGTACGTTCTTTGGTGTATTATCTCTCAGTACAATTCAAAATATAGTTTCTTCTGCAGGTCTGGATCAGGCGTGGTGGACAGGAATTACAATTGCCGCAATGCTTTGTTTGTTCTTGGTTGTTCAGAGTGTTGTAATGGCACGTAAAAACAGATAGGTAATAGACTTAAGGAATTCGATTCGGAATCAGAAGAGCAGCTCTGATTCCGAATCCTTTATTTTATAGAGTATTATGCGGATTTATTGACTTGTGTTGTGCAAAGTGATAAAATTAATTTGCATTTTAAGGTACATTATGTACGAAATGACGGAAAATGAAAGAACAGAGGATAAAATTATGGGGAATGAAGGACTCCAAAATGAAGAGGAAAAGATTGTTTTTTACAAGAGAACCGGTGGAAAGATTTCTATACTAATCATGTGTTCCGTTTTTGTGGCAGTGTTAGCAAGTATTTTGTTAACAATTCCTAGTGCAAAATCTGCAGTGAGTGATACAACAGCTGCATATATGGAGAGTATGGCATTGTCGTACCGGGATTTATTGAATTATGAATATAACGGAACGCAGGCAACGGCGGAGCAATATGCCGAAGTAATCGGCGAAGTTCAGGTAAAGGGAGCAAAATCGTCCTATGCGTATCTGGTTAGCGCGGATGGCACCATGCTTTATCATCCGACGGCAGAGAAGATTGGAAGTCCGGTTGAAAATGTTGTGGTAGCCGGACTGGTTAAGGATTTACAAGCAGGTAAGACTCCACAAGACGGTATTGCAATTTATGAGTTTAAGGGTGAAATGAAGTATGCAGGATATGCAATCACAGCAAATCGAGAGATTCTGGTAGTTACTGCAGATGAGAAGGAGATTATGGCACCAATCAACCGTATTACAACAAGGTCCATTATTGTAGGTTTACTCATATTAATTGTGTGTTCTTGTGTAGGTATATATTTCTGTACCAAGATATCAGCGCCTATTAAGCAGCTTACTCGAATCATAACGGATACAGCCAGTTTTGATTTCAGAAAGAATCCGGCCAGCGATGTCATCTGTAAGAAAACGGATGAGATTGGTGCAATGGGCAGGGCTGTTCGCAGTATGAGAAGAAACCTGCGCGATATGGTTAACATGATTGACGAAGCAAGTGATAAGATTGAGAATAATGTAAAATCACTCCAGACAGTTACAAATGTTGTGAATAGTATGTGTACGGATAATTCTGCTACCACAGAGGAGTTAGCAGCAGGTATGCAGGAGACAGCAGCTACGACAGAGACTATTAATGGAAACATCGGATATATGCAGACAGGAGCGACAGATATTGCAAAGCTTTCTGCAGATGGTGCCGCAATGTCAAATGAAGTCATGTCAAGAGCAGATCATCTCCGTACCACTACCGTAGAAGCTAGTAACAGAACGAAAAAGATCTATGATTCCGTTAAGGTAAAGGCAGATCAGGCTATTGTCGGATCCAAAGCGGTTGAAAAGATCAATGAACTGACAGAAGCAATTATGGCGATTTCATCCCAAACAGGTTTATTAGCGCTAAATGCAAGTATTGAAGCAGCAAGAGCTGGGGAAGCTGGAAGAGGCTTTGCGGTAGTAGCTACCGAAATTGGTAATCTTGCAGAACAGACATCGCAAGCGGTTGGAGATATTAACTCTATTGTTGGAGAGGTTCATCACGCAGTAGGTAATATGTCTGAATGTCTGGAAGAGACCACGAGCTTCTTGGAGAAGACAGTACTAACGGACTATAATGAGTTTGCTCAGGTAAGCGAACAATATAATCAAGATGCAAACGAGTTCCAGAATAGTATGAATAATATCCATTCAGCAATTGAAAATCTGAATAGTACAATCGGTGTAATAGCAGATGCAATATCTGGAATCAATTCCACGGTAGGAGAATCTACAATAGGCGTATCAGACATAGCGGAAAAGACAACAGATATGGTAGGAAAGACCAGTGAGACTTATGATTTGGTATACGAGAGTCTTGATTGCGCAAAACGTCTTGAGGACATTGTAAACCAGTTTGTATTACAGTAATCATTTGTATAGTTAAAGAAGTTGAAAGGAGCTGTCGCACGAGCTGATTAAATTCAGTGGTGCACAGCTCTTTTTTTTATTAACTCTTGACATGTAAACGCTCGTTTACTATAATACATATGTAAACAATCGTTTACCAGAAGGAGAATGAATGAATACAAAAGAAAGAATACTACTGGAGGCGTTACGATTGTTCGCCAGAAAAGGATATGAAGCGGTATCCGTGGCGGACATTGCAGAATCAATTGGAATGACAAAGGGTGCATTATATAAGCATTATAAGAACAAACGAGATATTCTCGACAGCATCATAAATCGAATGAAAGAAAAAGATGCCGAACGTGCAAAGGAATATGAAGTTCCGGAAGAATCTATAGAAAACAATGTGGATCAGTACGAGAAGACCTCTATAAAAGAAATGACAACGTTTCTCGAGGCACAATTTGAGTATTGGACGGAGGACGAGTTTGCTTCTAAATTTCGTCAAATGTTAACGATTGAACAGTATGTCAACGGTGAGATGAACCAGTTGTTTCAGGATTACTTGTCGGGAGGAGTTGTTGATTACATTAATGAATTTTTCTTGAGAAAGCAAGTAAAAGGAGGAATCCATACAACAGATACCAAAAGCTTAGCAATAAAATTTTATTCGGGTGCATTTCTTATGATGAATCTATATGATGCATCAAATGAAAAAGATAAAATGAAGGTAATATTACACGAACAAATGAAGGAGTTTATAAAAAAACATGGAAAAGAATTATAAGATAAGATTGGAAAAGAAAGAAGAATATAGAAAAGTAGAAAATCTCACGAGGGAAGCATTCTGGAATGTTTATCGTCCGGGATGTACAGAACCATATGTATTACATCAATTACGTAATGACAAGGATTTTGTGAAGGATTTGGATTTTGTTATGGAAATCGACGGAGAAATCATGGGTCATGTGATGTTTATGAAGGCTCAGATTACAGCGGATGATGGACGCATCATCCCGATTATGACGTTTGGTCCGATAAGTATTGCACCTAGATATAAGAGACAGGGCTACGGAAAAATACTATTAGACTATGCATTGGATAAGGCAGAGAAAATGGGTGCCGGGGCTGTTTGCATGGAAGGTAATATTGACTTCTACCGTAATTGTGGATTTGATGTGGCAAGCAAAAAGGGTATCCATTACCATGCAGAGCCAAGAGAAGAAGAAGTGCCCTATTTTCTGATGAAAGAGTTAAAGAAAGACTATCTGAAGGGAATAACAGGTATTTACCATACTCCTGAGGGCTACTACGTAGATGACAAGGAAGCAGAAGCGTTTGATCGGTTATTCCCTCCGAAGGAAAAAGAAAAGCTTCCTGGACAATTATTTAATTGAGAAATATCAAAGATATTACGCTTAAAAGAAATCCTGAGAACGGATTTCTTTTTTTATTATGCTTGACAGCTAGTGAATACTAGCGTATAGTATGGCTAGTAGATACTAGCCAATCAATTACAAAAGAAAAGAAAGAAGGACATGTTATGGATAGCTTTAATTTGGAAACATACTTAACAGGCGGTGTGGAGAAGATAGTGACAGGTATTTGGAAGGCCTCCTTTAAGAATCCGAGAGCTAGTGTATTTATGCTGAGATATTGTAAAGATAATAAAGAAGCAAGTATAAAACGAAAAGAGGCTGAGAGGGAAGGAAACCACATTCCTCCATTTTTAATCGCAAGTATTACCACAAGCTGTAATCTTCATTGCAAGGGCTGTTATGCAAGGGCTAATCACAATTGTGTGGATGATAATGAGCATTCTCCTCAGATGCTAAGCACAGCAAGATGGGACAGTATTTTCGGAGAAGCAGAAGAGCTTGGAATTTCTTTTGTCCTTTTGGCTGGAGGAGAACCCATGTTAAGAAGGGATGTATTGGAGATGGCCGGACATCATAAAAGAATTTTGTTTCCCATATTTACGAATGGTACCATGTTTCATGAGAGTAACTTGAAATTACTGACATCCTATCCCAATCTCTTGCCGGTTCTCAGTATAGAGGGAGAGGAGATTACAACAGATCAGAGGAGAGGAAGCGGAACCTATAAGAGTCTTATGCATAGTATGGAAGAGCTCAAGAATCTTGGAATTGTATTTGGAAGTTCTGTTACTGTTCAAAAGAATAATATGAGAGAGGTAACCAGTGATGATTTTCTGAGAGACCTGATTTCCAAGGGATGCAAGGCGGTGGTATATGTGGAGTATGTTCCGGTAAACGAGGATACTACATACCTTGCACCGGACAATGAGGACAGACAGTATATGATAGAACGATTGGCGGTCTTACGAGAAGAGTATCCGGAGCTGTTATTTGTTTCTTTCCCTGGAGATGAAAAGACTTCGGGTGGATGCCTTGCAGCAGGAAGAGGGTTCTTTCACATTAATGCATATGGAAGTGCAGAGCCTTGCCCATTCTCAGCGTATTCCGATACGAGTTTACAAGATGTTACATTAAGGGAAGCGCTTCAATCCCCTCTATTCTTAAAACTGCAATCGAGTGGAACACTTATGGAGGAACATACAGGAGGCTGCGTGCTTTTTGAGCAGGAGGAAACAGTAAAAGCTATTTGTAATGGAAAAGAAAGGATGGAAGCATGACAACGAAAGAAAGAATTGTTGAAGAGGCTTTGACCTTATTTTCCACAAACGGTTTTAGAGGAACCAGTGTGAAGAATATTGCAGATGCAGTCGGAATAAAAGATGCTTCTCTGTATAAGCATTTTAGAAGCAAACAAGAGATTCTTGACACCATCGTAACGACGATGAGAAAGCGAATTGGACAGATTTCAGAAGAGTCTGGAATTCCCTCAGATGACAATATAGAAGAAGCCGCTGCACTGTTTGCGCAGTTTGATGAGGAGATGTTGGTACAACTCAGCAATCAGATTTTTCTTTTTTATTTGAAGGACTCTTTTGTGTCAAGATTTTGGCGAATGGGTAATATAGAGCAGTATCAGAATCCCCAAGTATATGCAGTGTTTCGTAAACTCTTTTTGGATGACAGCATTACATATCAGTCAACATTGTTCGGCGCGATGAGTCAAAAAGGAGTTTTTATGGACGCAGATCCACAAGTTATGGCAATGAGCTTTTATACTACGATTTTCTTCTTACTCAGTAAGTATTCGAATGATTTGGAACATGAAGAAGAAGCATTAGAATATCTGGATAAACAGGTTCGTGAATTTTATCGAATATACAAAAAAAAGTAAAAAACAAACAAATCAAATTGCAAAAGGGATTCACATTTGATACTATGATTGGTAGATACAAAAGAGAATGGAGACCAGTCATGAAGGGATTTTTAGAGCAACAGGCACAGGTAGCAAATCGAAAGAATCGAAAGCTGTTTTTGATTTTATTTTTGGGATATATCTTAGTAGCAGGTGGTCTGAGCTATGCGCTTAAGGATAGTATAAACTGGGAGGATTATGAATCCAGAAAAGTAGTTATTGCACTTATCGCATTATCAATTGTCATGTTTGTATTGTTTTTGTTTGGATTTGTTCGTTCCTGTTCTTCAGCAAAGAGCAGTAAGAATCTGAAGCTACCCTTTCGGGAAAACACAAAAGAGGAAGTAGGCAAGATTATTAATCGGGAGATGAAAGAGGGGAAAGTAGAGGTCGATGAGTTTTTGAATCCTCAAAGCAGTAAAGCAAAGCCGAATGGGGACAGAATCATTTTAACCTCCACCTACCTGCTAGTGATTAATGGAATGGGATTGATACAGGCTATTCCGCGAAATAAGATTTATGGAATCATTGGTATGGCAGGATATAAGGGAGGACCCTATATTGTTCAGATAGAAATAGTTACGGATTTAAAGGTTTTTGAAATAGAAGGCACGGATGTGAATCATGTATTATCAATCGCGGATAAATTGAATCAATATATCCCTCGTCCGTCCGATCTAAAAAGGAAGATCCGATCATAAGGAGGGCAGCCGTATAAACTACCTATTTTGTTTGTTCGTGCTTCTCCATATAGATGTAGAGAGTATAGTAAGAGAGATAAGCAGCAGAACGACGAAACCTCCGAACTGACCAAGATGAATCGTACGGCTGATATCGGTTTGAATTTGACATACGGTTAGAATTGCAAGAAGGACGCCAACCAACCCTTCTCCGGCAATCATACCGGAACAACATAGTACACCGGAATTGATGACCTGATTTTTTGCGTCTTCATCGGTGTATTTTTTTCGCTCAGTAATAGAACGTATGATACCCCCAATCATGATACAGGAGCTTAACTCGATCGGTAGATATAGACCAATTGAAAATGGCATAACAGGAACACCTAGCAGCTCGATAAAAACAGCAATGAACACACCAATTAATACAAGTTCCCATGGGAGATTTTCGTTCATGACACCTTCCACGATCATTTTCATTAAGTTAGCTTGAGGAGCAGGAATTTCGGTAGAGCCAAAGCCCCAGGCAGAATTCATCAGGTACATAATTCCTCCGATGGAAACAGCGGATATAATGGTACCAATGATTTCTCCAATCTGCTGACGAAAGGGAGTAGCACCCAAAAGATATCCTGTTTTAAGATCCTGTGAGGTGTCACCTGCCATTGCAGATGAGATGCATATAATAGAGCCAATGGCGATAGCTCCAGTCATACCGGCGATTCCTGTATGACCAGTCATTTTCAAAATAAGTGTTGAAAAAAGAAGCGTTGCAATTGCCATGCCTGATACGGGATTGTTGCTGCTGCCGACTAAACCGACCATTCGAGAGGAGACGGTAGCAAAAAGAAACCCAAAAACAACGATAAGAACTGCACCAATCAAATCGACTGGTATAGCTGGAACAGTAACCAAAAGTATTACGATTAGGACAATGAGGATGAGAATGATAGAGGATCCCATGTCCTTATCCGTACGAATAGACGATTCCTTTTCCTGTTTGTTTCGCATCCCAATCATAGCATCGGAAAAGGTATGAATAATGACAGGCATGGTTTGAATCAGGCTCATGATACCACCGGCAGCGATAGCACCGGCACCGATGTACTTAATGTAATTTGACCAAATACCGACTGCACCGGAGGTATTCCATAACTCGGCTATCGTCATTTGTGTCATAGGATACAATACCTGATTGGAACCAAAAAGATAAATAAGAGGAATCAACACAAGCCAACCCAGGATTCCTCCGGCCAGCATATAAGAGGATATTCGAAAGCCGCATATATAACCGACACTTACAAGTGCCGGATAGACGCCGGTACTGATTTCACCATGTATTTTTTCAATTGTGAGAGTAAGAGAACTCTTTGCAATGTGAAATCCATCTACAAGGAATTTCAGTATAGCAGAAACTCCCATTCCAATAAACACGGAAGAAGCACTGTTTCCGCCTTTTTCT
>CAYZUC010000108.1:0-9033 GCA_964481705.1 uncultured Lachnospiraceae bacterium | reverse complement strand
AATGGGGCATCTTAGCGATTATGATTAACAGACTGCGGGCAATAACTCGCTTCAACTTTACTAATAACGGAAGACAGCGAGCTCAGACAGTTTGCCCGTAGCCTGATTAATCTCACGCTGCCCCATAAGCAGGGCGACGAAGCAGTTCATTCATGTGTGCGATAGATGTACACAGTGGTCCTGCCTGTCGAACCTGCGGCGAATACAAATCATCGAGCGAGCAAAGCGGGCGGTCATAAAACTCGTGATTACGGGTTCTTCGAGAAAACAGATTGCCCATTGCGGGTCTTCGAAAAAACGCAGGCAAGCAGGCTCATGACGGTGAGGATTGAAATCGCTTGATAGTTACTCTCCGTTGTTTCGATTATAACATAAAATGAAAAAGAGACCAACGCTTTGTCAGTCTCTTTTCGTGTTTTTTTGACGATATTCTGAATATGTCTCACCTTCGTATCTTTTGAAACACTTTCCGAAATAATTTGGGTCAGGAATTCCGACTTCATTTGCCACCTGATACATAGCTTTATCTGTATTTGCAAGCTGCTTTGCTTTTTGCATGCGAAGCTCAAATAAGTAATCGACAAAGTTACCGCCAGTTTCCTGCTTAAATTTACGGCTCAAATAACTGGTATTGAAACCATACTCCATGGCCGCCTTGGCAAGGTTCAAATCCGGCTCCTGGTAATTATCTTCCACATATTGACGAATTCGCTCCATGGAGGATTGTGAACTATCTGCATCCGACGCTTCCATATCTGCAGTGTTATCTGGTTCCATAACTCGCTCGTTTAAATCGGATTCGATTCTTTCCAGTGTATCTATGATGTCTTTTTTTACAATGGGCTTGATTAAATATCCTTCTACACCGATTTGAATACATTCTCTGGCATAATCAAACTCCTCATATGCTGTAAGAACCACAATTTTCATGTTGGGATACCGTCTGGTCGCCAGTCTGCTAAATTCCAAACCGTCCATAAAGGGCATGCGGATATCTACAAAACAGAGATCCGGACGAATATCATCAATCGTATTAATTGCTTCGATTCCACTCGCTGCCTCACCCACGACCTCCATGGAATGCTTGTCCCAATCGATGGTTGTACGTAGGATTTTTCGGATTGATTGCTCATCATCAATAATCATAACTCGATACATTCCTTCTCCTCCTGTGTTTCCAAACTATACTTCCCCCATTGCTTCTCTAAAAACTCCCTTCCAGATAAACGTAATTCTCGAAAACTCACTTTCTATGCTCTCCAAATGATACGTTCCCTTATTACCAGTAAAGTACTGGAATCGCTCCAAGGTTTTCTTTAATCCAAAAGTCTTTCCATTATCCAAAATATTGTTCATTTGATCGGCTGACATTCCAACGCCATTATCATAGACTTCAATTATCATGTCCTGTTGCTCGCGTTTTACTGTCAATTTAATAATACCACGTTCTCCTTTCAGTCGGATACCATGATAAAGACTGTTTTCTACAAGTGGCTGTAACAGAAGCTTAGGTACCAAAACGGACTCACAGGCTTCATCGATTTCATAAATATCATCAAAGAAATCTCCATAGCGCAGCTTCTCCAATTTCAAATAGTCCTGAACAATTGCAATTTCTGTTTTCATTGGAACTTCGCTGCTTCCTTTGCTTAAAAACTTACGGTAAAAGCTGCCTAGTGTCTCGAGTGCGCCATAGACCTCCTCTCGCGACCCATCCAATGAGAGCCCTGCAATCATTTCCAATGTATTATAAAGAAAATGAGGTTTGATTTGCTCCTGAAGAATATCAAGCTCTGCTTTCTTAATGGAATCTTCTTTATCCAAAAGCTGTTCTATCAGTTGATTGGTCTCAACCAACATCTCATTATAACTATCCTTCAGCATTCCTATCTCATCATTACAGTGATCGAAGCTAACACGACGTAACCAGCCTTCTTTCACACCAGCCATAGATTTTACGAGCTTCTGAATCGGATTCGTAATGGTAAACGTAATAAAGAGACCGATAATCAGTATCGAAAGGCAGGTGATTCCTATTAAAAATGCTGTTGCTCTCACAATTTCACCGGATACATTATTCCACAGATAGACTTCTTCCACACTGGCCAGGATAAATGGTGTCTTGGGCACCTGATAATGACAAAATATATTCTGATTGTCCCGCTGACACCAGAGTTTGCCTTCACCAATTAATTCCGGATTTTCTAAAACCTGATTTCTCATAAAGAAGATATCATCGTATTTTACTTTCCCACAGATTCGATTATAATCCGATTCATAATAGCTATATCGTTTCTGATCTCCTTCAAATTCACTATAGGTTTCTCGCAACACACTTACCGGAAAGTTCACCGCCAGTACTCCTATCGGTTTTAGGGTATCAATATCATTTATGATACGAATCAAAGTTATTAATCGCTCTCCATTTGCTGCATGAAAGGAACCATTTCCATTCATCTGCAGCACAAAGCCTCCGGCTTTTTCCTTAATATAGCGCATTTCTTTCTCCGAGAAGAGCAGCTGTCTATTTACTTTGACAACACTTCCACCAATCGAAAAATAGGATCCATCATTTCGAAAGACAAAGGTCGAGTATGCTTTTGGATAAGCGCTCTGTACTTCGCTGATCGCTCTGACTGCATTCTGATAACCGCTCATTTTATCTGCCGGGTTCCCTGTCAAATACTCTTTAATACTTTCATTGCTCAATAGAATTCGACTATAGGTATTAATCTTTTCAATCTCTGTAGACAGATTCTTTCCAATCGAGATAATCGTGGACTGACTGTTATTGGTAGCATATGTATAAATCTGTTCCCGAAATACACCGGTATACACAGCAAAAAAAGCTCCTATATATACGAGCAAAATCCCTAAAAAAAGCAGGTAAATCTTCTGTTTAATCTTCATTGAATTCAAAAAAGGTATCTTTCTCAAAAGCACCCCACCTTCACACTTCATCCTCTTTCGTTCATAACTCTACCGAGGCTGCGTCCTCCCTGCCCGCTCCAGGGAACTGCCAAGTCCGCCTTTCTCACACATTCAGAAATGGGAAAAGGGGACGGGGCTTTTTGTTTCAAAATATATAATAATTATGAATCTACTTGTAAAAAGATTTTGAAACAAGAAGCCCCGTCCCCTTTTCCCATAATTTAGTTATAACAGAAAGAGGCCTTTTCAACAACAGGGAATGTAGCGGCTATCCTTTTACGGCGCCTGCTGCCATACTTTCCTGAATTTTTTCACTCATGAAGCAGTACATAATGAGTGTCGGGAAGGTAGCAATTACCAGGGCTGCACCGATAGGACCCCAGTCTGTGGTGTAGGCTCCACATAAAGTTTGGATACCAACGGGAAGTGTACGGAACTTCGAGTCGCTGATAAAAACGACTGCAAACATCAGCTCGTTCCACGCCTGGAGGAAAACAAAAATGGAAACAGTGGAGATACAAGGACTCATAAAAGGCAGAACAATGTGGAAGAAAATCTGGTAGACGTTACATCCATCAATACAAGCTGCCTCCTCAAGCTCTTTGGGCATGCCCTCCATAAAACTTGCTGCAATTAAAATCGACATTGACAATGCAAACGCTGCATAGGGGAGTATCAACGCCTGATAAGAATTCGTCATTTTCAGTCGGTTTAATATTAGGAAAACCGGAAGAATTGCAGCATGAATCGGAACGGTAAGACCCAGCATGATCAGATTGTATAAAAGCTTTCTTCCTCGAAAAACCATTCTCTTTAAAGCATAAGTCGCCATAAGAGAAAAAACAACGGTTACGAGAATGGTACAGCCCGTTACAATAAAGCTGTTCAGAAAGTATTGGCCAATATTTCCGACATTCATAGCCGCTGTATAATTAGACCATAACCATTTCTGAGGGAGTCCGAGCATGTTCTTACCAAAAATTTCATTGTTATCCTTTAGCGAAAAGGTAAACATCCAATAGATCGGGAATATCTGAATAGCTGCCCAGATAAGCAGGAATGCGAAAATAACCTTGCTGCCGAGCGACATACGTTTTAATTTACTCAATGTCATTACCTCCTGCCGTAAATGCTTTCTTAATTACAATTGCAAAGAAGAAGCATAGGAAGATGATACAAACTGCAATGCTGCTTCCAAAGCCATATCTGCTTCTGCCAAAGATCATAGAGACCATGAGGGTACTGGGCACTTCGCTGGCATGAGCAGGGCCTCCGTTCGTTAAAACGTAGATAAGGTCAAATGCTTTCAGCGAACCGGTAACCGCAAAAATGGTTGAAACCTGTATTACGGGCTTCAACAGCGGAATAGTAATGTACCTCGCAAGCTGAAATTCGGAGGCTCCATCAATCTTCGCTGCTTCGCTCAGTTCTTGGGAAATGGATTTAATTCCTGCATACATAAGCAGCATATGATAGCCGACAAACTGCCACACGATAGGAATAAAAACTGCAACCAATGCTGTACTGCGCTCACCAAGCCATACCTTCGCATACTTTTCCAAACCAATACCTTTTAAAAGTGTATTGATGACACCATACTCGGGATTGTATATTTTCATCCAGAGCTGACCAATAACAACGGTTGATATTAAAACCGGAACAAAAAATAATGCTACAAAGAATTTTTCTCCCTTTACGCCACGAGCGAGTACAATGGCAAGAAAGAGGGAAATAGGGAGTTGGACAAATACCGACAGTAGTGTCAGAATTGATACATTCACCAAGGCTTTCCGGAATCCTACCGCTTTGGAAGTAAATAATTCCTGATAATTCTCCAAACCCACAAATGTTGCTTTATTGATTCCGTCCCACTCGGTAAAACTGTAAAATAGGGACATAAAAATCGGAAATACTACAATACCTACAAAGAGAACCATTGTAGGTATCAAGAAAAAGGCAATTGCTACTTTATTTCGCCTGACTTTATCCATCTCTTCCTCCTGCTATATCATAAACCCCCTCCCAAACTGGGAATGTTCATTCAGGAGGGAGTTTACTTCAAATTATTTTGAGAGCTGATCAGCCATTGCTTCTACAAACTCTTCCGGTGACACATCACCAAAGTATAACTGCTGTAACAGAGCCAGGTACTCACCTGCATTGTCGGATGACATTAAAGTATCAAACCAAAGAGTGAAGGAGGAAGCGCCTGCTGTATAACCGGCAACCTTCTGTGTAATTGGATCAACTTCAGATACATCATAGTTTACTTTCCATGCAGGAATTCCTGCTCCATCTAAGTAAGCATAGTGAGAAATAGATCTTGTAATTTCAAAAGCTGCTGTAGCTGCCATGTCTGGATTTGGTGTAGATGCTGCTACCATAAAGGTATCAGATGCTCCACCCATGAAATCTGTGATTTTTGCATTATCTGCATTGATAACCGGGATAGGAGCTACGTCAAAATCATCTGGATTTTGAGCATATGTCTGAATATCACCTGCTAACCAGTTTCCTGTAATATAGAATGGACATACGCCATTACAGAATTCCAGTTTTGCTTCATCATTGGTAAATCCAGTTGCGCCTTCAATGAATGCGCCCATATCTACAAGCTCTTTAATCTTGGTTGCAGATGCAAGGAAATCAGGATCGTTGTAGCTGGTTCCTTCTGCTCCGGTAACGGTTGCTGCTGTTTTTTCCGGTCCTGCTGACTTTAAGGTAAGACCATCGTGTAACATAGCAAGTACCCAAGTATCTTTTACACTGGTTCCGATAGGAGCAATACCCTCATCTACAAACTTCTGGCAAATGCCTGTGAAGTCTTCCCATGTCTCAGGAGCCTTCATACCTCTTTCCTCAAGCATTTTCTTGTTGTAGAACATGCAGGAAACAGGAGTACTTAATACCGTACCATATAAAGTTCCATCATACGTTGCATTTGCTAATGCTGCTTTAGTAATCTCTTCCTGATATGTAGGATAGTAGCTGTCTAATGGTAATACTTTTCCGGATTCTACAAAGGAAGTAGAAAATCCACCGCCCCAGGTAAAGAAAATATCCGGGAGTTCGTTTGCAGCAATTGCTGCTTTCAGTTTTGTTTTGTAGGATTCATTTTCAAATGTCTCAAAATTGATCTTTACACCTGGGTGATTGCCTTCGAATTCTTCAATCGCTTTAAGATATGATGGATGGAAAGCATCACTCTCTGTTGCAATCGACCAGAGAGTAATGGTCATATCCCCTTCTTTTGCTGGTGCTGCTTCTGATTGAACAACTTCTGTTCCTGCTGCTTCTGTTCCCGCTGCTTCTGTTCCTGCTGCTTCTGTTGCAGGTGCAGGATTTTCGGATGGTGCGGCTGCTGATCCGCAGGCTGTCAATCCAGCCACCATAGCTACGGATAGTCCCAGAGCCAATAACTTTTTCATCTTTCTCATTTCTTCCTCCTTTACGGTCTAAACCGCTTGTTACGTTACAAGCACAGTATAGTAAATTTTTGTATCGTTCTGAACGGAGATATTTTACTTATTATCGGTAATTTTTTTACCTATAAAAAAACCCGAACTCTCGTCCGGGTCATTTATGCTGCCTAATATAATCGCAAAGGATCCAAAGCAATCCAAATAAAGAAACCACCATGCAAAGACACCAGTAGCGAAGTCTCTCCATCTCCTGAATGTATAAAATCTCTATACAATTGTTTTCCTTGTAACGCAGATAGTCCGTATCATCCTTCCATTTTGCATAGTTGAAATTCTCCGGTATTACGTTCCAGGCAAGTGGACTCCAGGTACCCCAATAACCGTATTTTGCCTGAATAAGAGACTGCTGTTCACGGATATTGGCATTATCTGAGGACCCGAGTGCTAAATCCGTAAACTCCAGTTTGTCATCCTTTACTGCCTCATAACAAAAAAGCTCCTGATTCAGTAACAAAACGCCTCTGATTTCATAGGTTTTCTCCTGATAAATCAATTTCTTACCTACCACATTACGGTCTCCAAAGAGTTCCCATGCCGTCTTCTTACTAATTAAACAGCCTGTCTCATCATGGATGGTCAACGGATTTCCCATAGGAAACAAGGATACTGAATTTCCAAATAACGCGATACATGTCACCTTTGCTTTACGGTTAAACTCAGGATTCTTTACTTCTTCCTTTTTCTTCTCTGTGAATAAGGTATACGAATTGTCATTTTGTACTTTATCACGTTGTAAATTGTCGTTTTTTGCGGGTTGTTCCAATCTCAGAAGGCGAACTTTTTCGTAATGACTCATATCATGAAGTGTGATTCCGATTTTCACACCTCCACATAGAAAAAGAACCATAAAGAGAAGGATCATTACTTTACTGATTCGGAATTTACCGCTTTCCCGTATCATTCCTCCAGCAGGCGAACCTTATCGCCTGACATGATTTCTTTAGAGGATGAGAGAATAAACCTATCCTCTCCAATACCAGCACTGGGATCCAATGCAGCATATTGGTCATTCTGATCCGATATTGTGACATCTCGACGCTGTGCTTTATATTCCGTTCCCAATATCGTCTGACTCTCTGTGATCATCAGAATATAGTTTTGACTGCCGTCTGCATGCAGTGCATTGAGTGGGACACAGGTAGGATAATTATCCGTAGATTTCTTGCAGCTGAGCTTACCGGACTTTCCAATTGACAACCCTTCCGGTGGTACCATAACCGTAACTATGTAGGTATCTTCCTTTGTGGTACTCTTCTCTACACTTTCTACATTCAAATCCTTAAGGATTGTCTTTCCACTGTCAAAGCTCACTTCCACGGAATCTCCTACAGCTACATACTCTTGCTGTGCCTTGCTGATCTCGGCTGTGAACCGTAGGCTGTCGCTTTCCCCCGCCATCAGAACTGCTGCATGATCTGTTGTAGGATCTCCCGGAGAAACCGATACCTTGGTAATCATTCCTCCTTTTGTAGAGGTGACATTACCACCTTCCGTCAAGACTTCCTCATACTGTCTGAGCTTCTTAACCAGCTGTTCCTTTTCGACCTGTACCGTTTCTTTCGTATTATCAACCTTATTTGGCATCGCGGCATCCTCGACTGCTCTGCCATTCTTTAACACATCCTCTTTTTCCTTTTCAACCGTATCGTTATAAGCCTTTGTCTTGCTTCGCACTTCATCATTGGCTGTTTCTGTTTTCTGCTTCCAAGCTTCCTCGGCACTGTACTGGGCACTATCCCTGGCAACATCGAGATTATCTTCTGCCTCGTGAATTTCAGACCTTGTTTCCTCAATGGCTTTTTCAAGCTGTTCCCGTTTCAGATTGTTTTCCGAAGTAGAATCATCCGGAAGCTCTTCCAATTCCTTTTTCAACTTTCTCAATTCACTCTTTAAGTGATCCAACGTATCTTCTGCTGTCTGGACAGAACTGTTATGATCAACAGAATCTGAGATATAGTCATCTTTACCTGATATGTCACTTTTCTTTGCATTTGCGACAGATAAATCCGTACAAGCGTCATTGATTTGGCGGCCTGCCTCCTGCATTCCAAGTACATAGTCTTCATTCGCTCTCTGAATTTCTATTGCCTTCTGTACTGCATCTATTTTCTCATTTTGGTTAAAAGCAGCAATTTGTAAATCCTTCTTCTTTATCTCCGCCTTCTGTGCATCAATGTTCTCCTGCAAATCAGTCAAGTCCAAGGAAAATAAAGAATCTCCGGAGACTACCATCTGTCCTTCACTCACAAATACTTCCTTTACACGAATATCAGGAAGAATATTTACCGCACTTTCCATTCCCTTCTGTATCTCTCCCTCTGCTTCAACCCTATGGGTAAGGCTCATCATCGCAGCATTATCTGTTGTCACGCGCGCTAAAGAGTAGGCATAAATTGCTCTTGAAATAAAAGTACAAACCAGCAAAAACACCATAAATTTTGCAAACCAGATACAGGCTATCTTTTTATTTCCTGATTTTGTCCAATCCTTCCATTTCTCCATAAGCTGTTCTTTCATACTTACTCCTATCCCGCGCATCTATCTACGCATACCAAATTTGTGACTTTTACTCCTTTATTGCCGCTGCAACAATTCCCTGCTCCAAATAATCCTGACCAAT
>CAYZUC010000107.1:5239-9177 GCA_964481705.1 uncultured Lachnospiraceae bacterium | reverse complement strand
GAGACTTCAGAGGAATATAATTTCTTAAGGAATCTCAAATGCGATTTGATTCAAGGTTACATCTTTGACAGACCACTTCCCGAAGAAGAGTTCTTAAAAAGATTACAGTCAAAGGTTTATCATCTTTTTGTATAGTCTTTGATGATTAGAAGGGTGAGTAGTGATGGTTACAGGCGAAAAAATGAATGGTATTAGTAAAGTAATACTTTATGTCTTTTCCGGGGTTTGTACCTTTTGTTTCTTATTTCTGATTTTTCCGGGACTTTTCTCGACAGAAAAAGAATCCTTTGACGATGATAATTGTAGGAAATGGAACCGTAATTGGAGTGTAGAGGACTCGAACGGAACCATAGGAGAGACGATTCAATTACCAACACGACTGGATGTCGATCAGAATGAATACTTTAGAATTACGAAAAAGCTTCCTGATGTGATTCACAACATTAATTGTCTTCAGGTTCGTTCCTCACAAGAGGATGTTAATATCTATGTAGATGGAGATATTCGCAAGATTTATAACGACGAGAAGATTCGACCTTTTGGTAAGAGTAGTGCCAGCGCTACTCTACTGGTACCCTTAAGAGAAAAAGATGCTGGAAAATATATTACAATTGAAGCAAAAAGTGGTCTTTCTTCCTATTCCGGTATGATACAGAATGTATATATCGGAAGCGAACGTGGACTGCTTTTTCGTATTTTACGTTTGAATTATTGGTCGTATATTATTTCTGTTCTAATTTATCTGATTGGTTTGGTCTGCATAGCTATGTATTTCGCTTCGAAATCGATACATAATGAGAAAAGAGATCTTCTTTACATTGGTTGGATGGCTTTGTCACTTGCACTCTGGTTAATCTGTGAATCGGATATGAGACAATTCTATTTTTCAAATGTAATCAAGCCAAATATCTGTGCTTACTTAATGTCAAATATTTGTCCTGTTCCGGCGCTGCTATATGTGGATTTTATTTCGAAAGGAAGGCATAGATTTCACTATAATCTGTTAATGATTGGATGTATGGTAAATCTTGTTGTATGTACGGCGCTGCAGCTATTTGGTATTGCAGATTATAATGAGACCCTTTTCCTTTCTCATATTGTGATAGTGTTGAGCATCCTTATGATGATCGTATTCCTGATTATCGACTGGCGGCATAACTATATGGGAGAACTCAAAAGCACTGTGATTGGTTTTGGGGGTTTTGCAGTTTCAGCAGCATTTGAGGTTATATCTCTTTATAGGGATCGCTCTGTAACACTGGGAAGGAGCCTGAGTATAGGTATTCTTTTTCTGATTTTATTTATAACAGCTCACACCTTGTTTCGACTGGTAAAAGAAGAACAGGAACGAAAGAAAGAGTTAATGGAAAGCACTGCCAAATCGCAGTTCCTTGCTACGATGTCTCATGAAATCCGAACACCGATTAATTCAGTACTTGGGATGAACGAAATGATTCTCAGGGAGAGCAACGATGAAAAAATACTGAATTATGCAGAAAACATTTCACATGCAGGTTCTCTTTTACTGTCGATTATCAATGACATACTTGATTTTTCAAAGATTAATGCGGGAAAGCTGCAGATCATCGAAGTGAATTATCATTTGGGTTCCGTTTTAAATGATGTGTATCAAATGATACAAATCAAGGCTAATGAAAAGCATTTGGATTTTGAAGTTATCGTTGATGAGAAGCTTCCTTCTCAGTATTATGGTGATGAAATCAGAATCAAACAAATTCTGATTAATCTCTTATCAAATGCTATAAAATATACGCATGAAGGAACTGTTAAATTGTCAATAGAAGGAAGCGAAAGCGCTTCTGGTTACGAAGATTTGAAGATTTCGATATCGGATACCGGAATCGGAATCCGAAAAGAAGAACTGTCTTTACTATTTGAATCCTTTAAACGACTTGATCAGGAAAAAAATCGCGGAAAAGAAGGAACTGGACTGGGACTAGCTATTACAAGCGGCTTGTTACAGGCGATGGGAAGTAAGCTGATGGTAGAGAGCGAATATGAAAAGGGTTCCACTTTTTCTTTTATACTTCATCAAAGAATTGTGGACAAATGTGAAATTGGTTCTTTACAGGAGTTCTTTCACGAACACCATATCATGGAGCGTAACAAAATAACATCCTTTATTGCACCGGATGCAAGAATTATGGTGGTTGATGATAATAAAATGAACTTGCTTGTTGTGAGTGGACTTCTAGAAAAATTAAGAATGAAGGTTGATCTTGTAGAACGTGGAGAAGAAGCCATTCACCTAGCGTCCTTAAACCAATACGATATTATTTTCCTGGATCATATGATGCCTGGATTGGATGGAATCGAAACTAGAAAAAGAATAACGAATCAAAAGGTAATCATTGCACTAACAGCAAATGCAATTTCCGGGGCAAAGGATTATTATCTCAAAGAAGGCTTCGATAATTATCTGTCAAAACCTATTCTCTATGAGGAATTGGAAGAAATGATACGCCAATATCTTCCGGCTGATAAAGTACAGTATGTAGAAGAGGCACAGGGAAAACTAGTCGATTTTAATAAAGGCTTGCGTTATTGCAATGAAGATAAGAAGACATATCTCGATATTTTGAATACCTATGAAAGAGAAATGAAAAAGAACCTTGAGTCGTTCCCTGCGTACATAGAAAAGCAAGAGACGAGACAATATCAAATTTCGGTTCATTCTATAAAAAGTACCTCACTTACCATTGGAGCAGTCTGCTTATCTGAGAAAGCAAAGAAAATGGAAGCATTTGCAAAAAGAAATGATTGGGAATCTATTTTGGCTAATCATGACTTGATGGTATCCACAGCAAAGAATGTTTTGTGCGTTGTTGATGAATATATAAGACAAAATAGAAGCAGAGATGAAATCAAGACCTCCCATTCCGAGCTTACAAGGAGACTCACTCTCGTGCATAATGCGCTGGAGGATTTTGATTACGACGCTGCACAAAAAAATCTGGATGATGTATTTCAATATGTACAAGATAAAGAATTATTGCTATAATGGTAGCACGGTTTTTGATTTTTTTATCGAGGGTGGATATTATATTGAAAAAGACAGAATTTGCAGAATTATTGGAAAATAAATTGATTTATCTGGATGGTGCTACGGGGTCCATGCTGATTAAGAATGGTATGCCTTCTGGAGTATGTCCGGAAAAGTGGATTATTGATAACAGAGAGGTCATGATCGCTATCCAAATGGACTATCTGTTGGCAGGTACGAATATTATTTATGCGCCGACCTTTACATCCAATTCAATCAAGCTCGAGAATTATGGATTACAAGATCAGGTACAACGAATAAATCAGGAATTGGTACATATCTCTAAGGAAGCTGTCAGGAGGGTAAAAGAAAAATACCCGGATAAGCTTGCTTTTGTTGCCGGTGATATGACTATGACCGGTATCCAGTTAAAACCAATCGGACCAATGGAATTTGAAGCTTTAGTAGATATTTACAAGGAGCAAATTCACGCGCTTGTGCAAAGTGGTGTGGATTTACTTGTTGTTGAAACGATGACAAGTCTACAGGAATGCCGCGCGGCATTGCTGGCTGCAAAAGAGACCTGTGAACTTCCGGTCATGGTTTCCATGTCCTTTGATGAAAATGGAAGATCGTTGTATGGAACCGATGCAAAAACTGCTGTTGTTACTCTGCAATATCTTGGGGCGGATGCTATAGGCGTTAATTGCTCGACCGGACCGGATAAAATGGTGGAAATCATTCAGAATATGACACAGGTGACAGAAGTCCCAATTATTTGCAAGCCAAATGCAGGAATGCCTTCATTAGCTGAGGATGGTTCGACTGTTTACAGCATGAATGAACAAGATTTTGCTTCCCATATGAAGGAAGCTGTGAGAGCAGGAGCAAGAATTATAGGTGGGTGCTGCGGTACTTCGCCACAATATATAGA
>CAYZUC010000107.1:0-5229 GCA_964481705.1 uncultured Lachnospiraceae bacterium | reverse complement strand
TTCATGCAACAAAGGATGAACCGCTGATGCAATATGATAAGCCCCAAAAGCATGTTCTGACATCGGAACGTCAATGTCTTGCCTTTGATTTTCATGATGGATTCATGATTGTTGGAGAACGTATTAATCCAACCGGTAAGAAAAAGCTTCAGGAGGAACTAAGAAATGGTTCTTTCGAGATGGTTCGGGATTTTGCTGAGGAACAGGAGCTTCGAGGAGCAAGTATACTGGATGTCAATATGGGAATGAGTGGAATTGACGAAAAGACCACGATGTTACAGGCAATCGAAGAGGTTACAAGTACAGTGAATCTGCCATTGTCTCTGGATACCAGTAATATTGATGTTATGGAGCAGGCTTTACGTCATTATCCAGGAAGAGCCCTAATAAATTCCATCTCACTCGAGAAGGAAAAGTTTGATCATTTATTACCATTGGCAAAGAAATATGGTGCAATGTTTATCCTGCTGCCATTATCTGATGAGGGACTGCCAAAGAATATCGACGAGAAAAAGCAGATTATTCGAAAGATAGTCGATCGTGCATTAGAACTTGGAATGAGAAAGAGCGATATTATTGTTGATGGTCTGGTTACAACGGTTGGTGCAAATAAAAATGCGGCTCTGGAGACCTTAGAGACCATTCGTTTTTGTAAAGAAGAAATGGGACTCATGACGATTTGTGGATTATCTAATATTTCGTTTGGTCTTCCGGAACGTTCCTTTGTAAATACGACATTTTTGACTATGGCAATTTCTGCGGGGCTTACCATGGCGATTGCGAATCCGAATCAGGATATGCTAGTCAACAATGCATTTGCAGCAGACCTGTTACTAAATAAAGAAGGTGCGGATTTAAGATATATTGAGCGAATTCATTTGCTATCAGAGATAGGTACAATTGCTACAGAACCACAAAAGAAGACAGAATCCGATGCCACAAAGGATAGATTAGCTTCTGAATCCAGGTTTTCGAATGCAACGCTCCAAACAATATACGATAGTGTCATGAAAGGAAATAAATCCTCCATTGTAAAGTATACACAATCTGCAGTGGAAGCGGGTGTGGATGCGAAAGTCATTTTAAATGAAGTACTTCTTCCGGCTATTAATCAAGTAGGAGAGTATTTTGACAAGGGAAGGTATTTCTTACCACAGTTGATTGGCAGTGCAGAGACCATGAAACTGGCGATCGAGCATATTGAGCCATTGCTGATGAGTGGAGATGGTGCAGATGAGATGCCGGTGATAGTCATTGCAACTGTGGAAGGTGATATTCATGATATTGGCAAGAATCTGGTAACACTTATGCTAAAGAACCATGGGTTCCGAGTCTACGATCTGGGTAAGGATGTCCCCAAGGAGAAAATAATTGAAGCCGCCATTCAATACAAGGCTGAGATTATAGCATTATCAGCACTGATGACAACCACGATGCGCGAAATGAAGCATGTAATCGAGTATGCAAGGGAAAAAGGCGTAAAGGCTAAGGTAATGATTGGTGGTGCTGTTATTACACAGGATTATGCCGATGAGATTGGTGCAGACGGATTTAGTAAAGACGCTGCTGATGCAGTCAAGTTGGCAAAGAAGCTTTGTAATAAGTAATACTTGTAAGTACCCTACACAATGATGAATAGAATGGAGAAGAATATGGATCAGAATACAAATTCGAACGTTCCTGAGAGTACAAATAGCAATCAGAATGGAAATACAGCTGATATGGATACGCTAGCTGCCTTGCTGCAGCAAATAAGAGATGAAAATACGAAGGAGCAGAAATATACAAAGAAACTGCTTCGTTGGATGCAGCTTACTATGAGTATCATGATGATCGTAATTATTGTTCTGTTTGCTGGTATTGTTTCTTATGTACCAAGAGTGAATTCCCTGCTAACTAAGGCAGATAAGCTTGCAGAAGAGACTACCGTGGTTATGGAAGACCTGGAGGTGGTAAGCGCTAAGCTTGCAAAGGTTGATTATGAAGGCACGATTGACAATGTGAACGGACTCGTGGTAGATTCGCAGAAGAGTGTAAACGAAGCAATGGAGAAAATAACTGCAATTGATTTTGAGGGACTAAATAACGCAATCACAGATTTGGAGAGTGTCGTTAGTCCATTAGCAAAATTATTCGGTAAAAAATAGAAAACCAGAATGGAGAATAGTATGAATGGTGCAGATGCAATGGTAAGATGCCTTGAAAACGAAGGCATAAAAGCAGTATTTGGATATCCCGGCGTAGCAATTGCCCCTTTTTATAACAGTATGTTGAGCTCTGATATGGAAAGTATTCTTGTAAGAACAGAGCAGAATGCAGGTCATGCAGCCAGTGGATATGCAAGAGTAAGTCGAACAGTAGGCGTGTGTGCAGTAACCTCGGGTCCGGGTGCAACCAATTTAATCACCGGAATCGCAACCGCTTTTGCGGACAGCATTCCCATGGTTTGTATTACAGGACAGGTTAATTCAGAACTACTGGGAAGTGATGTGTTCCAGGAAGCAGATATCACAGGTGCAGTAGAATCATTTGTGAAATATAGTTACCTTGTAAAAGATGTCGAAGATATTCCAAGGATTTTCAAGGAGGCCTTTTACATTGCCAACACAGGAAGAAAAGGACCGGTGTTGATTGATGTACCAATTGATATTCAAAATGCATCGATCAGTAAGTTTCAATATCCGGATGATGTGAATTTAAGAACTTACAAACCAACGATAAATGGACATATTGTACAAATTAAAAAGGTCATTAAGGAACTGGAACGTGCTGAGAAACCAATCATCTGTACGGGTGGCGGTGTGATTCTAAGTAATGCAGAAGAGGAATTACGTGAGTTTGTACATGAACATCGCATTCCGGTTGTCTCTACCATGATGGGTATTGGTGTAATGCCATCAGAAGACCCACTGTATTTTGGGATGGTCGGAAATAACGGAAAGCCTTACGCTAATCGTGCAATGAATGAGGCTGATTTGATAATTATGGTTGGCGCCAGAGTCGCAGATCGAGCTGTGTCACAACCGGATTTGATTACGGAGAACAAGATTTTGGTTCATATTGATGTGGATCCGGCTGAAATCGGCAAGAACGTTGGTCCAACAATTCCATTGGTTGGTGATGTTAAGCATATTTTCCATGATTTATCGAAGCATTCTTTTGATGGCTTTTATGAGAATTGGATTTCACAATTAAAGGAATATAAGGACACAATGGAACGGATCAGAGAGCCAAAAAGTGGTTATGTAGATCCGGCAGAATTTATTCATATTTTATCCAATAGTATGGACGATAATGGAATCTATGTGGCAGATGTAGGACAGAATCAAATATGGTCCTGTGCGTATCATCTGGTGAAGAGAGGACGTTTTCTGACCACCGGAGGCATGGGTACTATGGGATATTCCATTCCGGCAGCAATGGGAGCTAAAAAAGCATTACCCGATAGACAGGTAATAGCGGTTTGTGGTGATGGTTCCTTCCAAATGTCAATGATGGAGCTCGCTACCATCAATCAGTCGAATATGCCAATCAAGATTATCGTTATGAAGAACTCTTATCTTGGAATGGTTCGTGAATATCAGCATTACACATATCAGGATCATTATTCGGTAGTAAAGCTTACCGATGATCCCAATCTGGAAAAGCTGGCAGAGGCGTATCAGATTGGTTATATGCGCGTTAACAACATGATCGGAATAGAAGGAAGGATTCAGGATTTTCTGCTGGATGATAAAACAGCAATTATGGAATGCATGATAGATCCTGAGGATTTGGTAAAATAGTCATTTACCGGAATGGAGAATAGAATGGTTATGAAAAGAATATACTCTGTACTTGTTGAAAATCGTTCCGGAGTATTATGCAAGGTTGCCGGCCTTTTTTCAAGAAGATGTTTCAATATTGATTCACTGGCTGTTGGTGAGACCGATGATAAGACAGTATCCTGTATGACGATTGTTTCCAGCGGAGATCAGAGAACCATTGAACAGATTGAAAAACAACTGAATAAGAAGCTCGACGTCATTAAGATAAAAACATTTGACGAATCTGTTGCAGTAAGTCGCGAGCTTATGATTGTTAAGGTGAAGTACAACAAAAATAACCGAAAGGAAATCATGGAAGTATGTGAAGCCATGAAAGCAGAGATTATTGATATGTCTCAATCCTTCATGATGATTCAATTGTGTGCGGAACCAGATCGTACTTCGATGTTACTAAAGTTATTGGCTTCGGTCAGCATTGTAGAAATAGCCAGAACCGGAACATTGGCATTAACAAAATGCCAGGAAAATGAAGCATAACATAACTGTACGTTATGGATATGATAATAAGTATCTATATGAAAGACATTTGTACGCGAAAGAAAGAGTTATCGTTGACAAAAACGTCGTTTCGAGGTATGATTACAAATGTTGCAAAGGAGATTTGACATGCAGAAGAAAGTATTTCAATTGTTAGTTGATAATACCGCAGGTGTGTTAAGCCGTATTTCAGGGCTGTTCAGCAGACGCGGTTATAATATCGAGAGTATTACTGCTGGTGTGACGGCAGATCCAAGGTTTACAAGAATCACTATTGTTGCTTCCGGAGATGATTTGATTCTGGAGCAGATTGAGAAGCAGGTTCGTAAATTAATTGATGTCCGCAGCATTAAGGTTTTGGAACCCGATAATTCCGTTTATCGTGAGTTGATTATGATAAAGGTAGAGACTACTCCGGAACAACGTCCGGGACTAGTGTCGGTGACGGATATTTTCAGAGCTAAAATTATCGATGTTTCACCGAATTCCATGATTATTGAATTAACAGGTAATCAGGCAAAGATAGAAGCTTTCATCGGATTACTGGATGGTTATAAGATTATGGAAATTGCGCGTACCGGAATAGCGGGATTATCTCGCGGAACAGACGATGTCGTCTGGTTAAACTGATATATCTTGATTATTCATCTATACATATGTTTAGAGGATAGTAGGACATATAAATTCAAATAACGAAAAGGAGAAATTATCATGGCAGCAAAAATCTATTACCAGGAAGATTGTAATCTTTCATTATTAGAAGGTAAGACAATCGCAATTATTGGTTACGGCAGTCAGGGACATGCACACGCATTAAATGCAAAGGAGTCAGGCTGCAATGTCATTATTGGTTTATACGAAGGAAGTAAATCATGGGCAAAGGCAGAAGCTCAGGGATTTCAGGTATATACAGCTGCAGAAGCTG
>CAYZUC010000106.1:0-9193 GCA_964481705.1 uncultured Lachnospiraceae bacterium | reverse complement strand
ATGCATTTTTAAATGCAAAAGTAAAAAAAGCTTTCGAAGCTGGTCTTACACCAATCCTTTGCTGTGGTGAAAGTCTTGAGTTAAGTGAGATGAATGCATATCTTGACTGGATTCGTCTTCAGATTAAATCTGATTTAGTTGGAATCACAGCAGATCAGGTTAAGACTCTTGTTATCGCTTATGAGCCAATCTGGGCTATCGGAACAGGTAAAACAGCATCAGCAGATCAGGCTCAGGAAGTATGTAAAGCAATCCGTGACTGTATTGCTGAGATGTATGATGCACCTACAGCAGAGGCAGTTCGTATTCAGTACGGCGGATCTATGAACGCTGGTAATGCTGCAGAGCTTCTTTCCAAAGCTGACATTGATGGCGGTTTAATTGGTGGAGCAGCATTAAAGCCTGATTTTGGTCAGATCGTAAACGCATAAGATATGACTCGATAGAAGGTTAGCTTACAAGTAATATTCTGTAAATTATAAGAGAGTTATCTGTATAGATTGATTTTATATGGATAATTCTCTTTTTTGTTGTCTTTTTTAGCATAAAAGTGTAAAATTAGGATATAGTTTGGAGGTGCCAATATGGGAGAAGAACACGTTCAAAATGATTTAATTGGAATGGCACTTAGGGCTTCCAATATCATATATTGGGACTACGATTTAGAAAAAAACATTTATCATCGGGGTGGAGACAACTCTGATTTTTTTGGCATGTCCGAAACAATTGAGGATTTCTCAAATCGAATCATAGAAGAAGGGTTCCTTCATAGTGAGAGCTTTGACGATTTTCGAAAGCTTGATAAGGAAGTTCATGAGGGTAAACAGGGCGCCAGCGGAGAGTTTTTAATTAAAGGAAACGATGGTGCATGGAGATGGTATCAGATTACTTATACTCTTCTCTTTCATGAGGATAACAAACCATATTGGGCAATGGGAATAGCCAGTGATATCACCCGTCAAAAGGAGATGGAGCAGCATTATCAGGAAGAAATGATGTATCATGAGGTTCTTGACAGTAATTTACTGGCATCTGGAAGAATTAATTTGACGAAGCTGGAAGTGGAAGAAGTAAAATTTGGTAGTGAAGTGCAGTATCAGTACAATGGCGCGAGAGTAACGCCGGATTTTTATGAGGCGTTTACAAAATACATTGTTATTCCAGAAGAAAGAAAGGCTTTTTTAAAAGCATTTCAGAGAGAAAAGTTACTTTCTGCTTATGCTGAGGGTAAGAGTACCGTAGAGCTGGAGCACCATATTCAATCTGAGGATAAGAAGAAGCATTGGGTATGTACCAGTGGAATTATGACAAAAAAACCCGGAGCAGATGAGATTATTATTTTTGTATATACACGTAATGTAAATGATGAGAAAATAACACAGGAGATGCTAAATGCAGTAGCTGCTCTTGATTATGAGTATTTACTGGTGATTGATGGAAGTAGTAATTCCTATATACAATATGCCGGTAATAACAGTGATTTACTTTCATCCTCTGATTTTACAGGAAAGAAATATGATGCGGACAGAATACGTGTTATATACAAATATGTTGTAAAGCAAGAACAGGATCGCTGCATGCTGGAGACTTCTTTAGCCAATATCTTTCGTCAACTGGAGCTTGGAGAAAGCTATGTTATTTTTGTGACGACACATAATGAAGAAAATCGCTTATCTACGAAGAAATTGAGTTTCTTCTATATGGATCGTGAGAGCAGTAAGATTATTTTTGCGATGACAGATGTAACAGAGATGTTCCATGAGGAAAAACGCAAGAACGAACTGTTGCGGGATGCATTGAAAGCAACAGAGCAAGCAAATATGGCAAAGGGAGAGTTCCTCTCCAAAATGTCTCATGAGATACGAACTCCAATGAATGCAATTATGGGTCTCACCTCCATAGCCTTACGGGAAAAGGATTTTACAAAGGTCAAGACAGACCTGAAGAAAATAGATGTGTCAGCCAAGTTCCTGCTTTCCTTGATTAATGATATTCTTGATATGACGAGAATTGAAAGTGGAAAAATGACGCTGGATGAGGAACAGATTGTCATGAAAGATTTTATCAAGGAAATTGACACGATGATTAAACCTCAGGCAGCAGCAAAAGGAATTCGATACGTTAGTGAAGTGGATTCTGGTATTTCCAGATATTTCATTGGTGACCCGGTGAAGCTGCAACAGGTTCTGATCAATATTCTTGGTAATTCTGTGAAATTCACAAAGGAAGGTGGCAGGGTCAGCTTAAAGGTCGAACAGGTAAGACAGAATGATGATATGGCCACTTTACGATTTACTATGAGCGATAATGGTATAGGAATGAGTGAAGCCTTTATGCTTCATATGTTTGAACCATTTTCACAAGAGCATACCGGTTCTACCAATACCTATTCCGGAACAGGACTGGGTTTGGCAATCAGTAAGAATCTGGTTAATATGATGAACGGTTCCATTCATGTAAACAGTACTGTTGGTGAGGGAACAGAATTCCAAGTAGATATTATGCTAAAGATTAGCAATTTCCTCAATAACTGGGATGAGGAGATGACAATAGATGAGGAACCATCGCATTACGATTTTTCCGGTAAACGAGTACTTTTGGTAGAGGATAATGAATACAACCTAGATGTAACCAAAGTCCTTTTAAGTGAAGTAGGATTTGAAGTAGAGACTGCGAGCGATGGGGCTCAGGCAGTTGATATGTTCTGGAAAAGCGAATCGGGATATTATGATGCGATTTTGATGGATATTCGGATGCCGGTCATGGATGGTCTGTCTGCCACTATAAATATCCGAGAATTACAAAAAGCCGATAGTCATACGATCCCGATAATCGCAATGACAGCAAATGCTTTTGCAGAAGATATGGAGAAATCGCGGGCAAGCGGAATGAATGCCCATTTATCAAAGCCAATTGATACCGATGAAATGTATCATACGCTTTCACATTATATTTTTTCAGCATAACAGGGTAATACATGAAAGAAAAGAAGAACTGGAAATCAAAACTGAAAGTGTCTTTTTTACTATTTAGTGTGGTCCTTTACCTATTCTTGAATCCGGTAGGGGTGTCTGCACAAGATGAAGTCCAAGGAAATGTCATAAAGGTGGGCTTTTTTCCTGTGAACGGATTTCAAGAGTATGACACCATGGGTAATCCGAGTGGTTACATGGTAGACTATCTGAATAAAATTGCAGAGTATACCGGTTGGAATTATATGTATGTTAAAACTGACAGCTTTGATGAGGCATATCGCTATTTAAGAGCAGGAAAAATTGATATACTGGCGCCGGTGAGAATGCGGGAGGATTTTGCCGATACCTGTGAGTTTAGTGCGTATTCTATAGGTCTTGATTATGGAGTTCTTATGACGAGAGAGGGAAACCCTTCTCTTGTTTATGAGGACTTCGATTGCTTTAAAGATGTCCGTATTGGATGCATCAAGGATAAGAAGCTGGAAGAGGATTTTTCCAAGTATTCTGCGAACTATAACTTTTCTCCTAAATTCAAGGTATTTCCGGATACACAGGCCTTGCAAAAGGCTTTACGGGAAAGAGAAATTGACATCGTTATGATTCATTATTCGCAAGCCAATCCGGATATGAAAATACTTGGTAAGTTTGAACCTGCTTCTGTATATTTTCTTTATCCCAATAAGGATACTGCGTTGGGAGATGATCTGAATCATGCACTAATGGAGATCAAATTAGATGATCCGGAATTTGAGAATCATCTCATGCGCAAGTATTTTCCCGTCTACTATGAAACTCCTTTTCAACGAGATGAGATGGAGTACATTCAAGGAACCGATACGATTCGGATAGGCTGTCCAACTGCATGGGATCCCATTTCCTATTGTGAATCAGGCGATATAGTCAAAGGATTGTCCAGAAGCATTTTGGACAAGCTGAGCGAGAATAGTGGCTTGAACTTTGAATTTGTGCCGGTGGAACAACAGAACATGAATACCGCGTATTACCTTGACAATGGAATAGACGCTGTGTTGACAGAAAAAATTGCTGATGACAGCAGGGTGTCAAAAGGAATGAGATTAACAGACCCCTATCTTAATACCAGAAATGTGTTGGTAGGACGCAAAGGCGAGAATTTTGATAAAAATACGAATCTGGTATTAGTGATTCCGCAAACAATACAGTCGGAGGCACCATTATTAGCATCTACGTATTCTCATTTCAAAATTATGACCTGCAAAACCACCGAGGATTGTCTGGAAGCAGTTTATTCCGGCAAAGCTGATGTGCTTTTGCAGAATCAATATGCAATAGAATATTATTTGACCAAGCCCAAATACAAGGAATTGTCCGTTATACCATTGGAAGGAGTCGACACAGAATTGTGTCTCTCTATTATAACAGCCAGAGTTACCGATGAACGATTATCTGTAGTTATAAATAAAAGTATATCTATGATTCCGGAAAGTGAATTGGAACGATGTATCATTAGTGAGATGACAGACCATAATTATAGTATGACACTTATGGATTTTGCTTATCAGTATCATAGTGCGATTATTATCTTTTGTATTGGGGCTGCAATCGCTATAATGCTTTTGCTGTTTATCGGACGTTTATCGCGTAAGAATCATAAGTTAATAGAAGAAAATGAACAACGACTGCTTCAAATCACAGATAATATCAACGGAGGGGTGATTAAGATGCTGCCTTCGGAGGGACTTCCGCTTACCTATGTAAACGAGGGATTTCTAAATCTTGTTCAATATACGAGGGAAGAATATGAGCAAGAGGAAATCCGTAATTTTGAAGATTTTGTTCATAGTGAGGATTGGAGCGCTCTTAGAGATGATTTAAAGGAATTGCTTCTTCACGGTCGGAAGCTATCCGTGCAAATCCGGGTTCTTCGTAAGGATGGAACTGTTTTCCCTTGTATCATCAAGGGAACCGTTGCTGGAAATGTAGATGGAATTAATGAGGTTTATGGAGTTGTCCTGGATATTACAGAGACAAACCGGATGATGGAACAGCTGGAATTGGAACAGAAACGTTATAATTTGATTATTGAGAAGTCAGAAGAGATGATTTTTGAGGTCAATCTTGAGACAAATGCTATGAAAATCTCACCTAAATTTGAACAGAAGTTTGGATGGACGTTTCCTGATAAAATGGAAGGAGATACGATTGAGGACCGAATTAAGTTCTGGAAGGTTCATGAGGAGGATAAACCAACTCTGATTGCACTCATAGAATCTCTTAATGGCACAGATACTGAGAATGAGGGCATCTTCCGCCTGTTAGATAGTAATGGAGATGCGACATGGGTGCGTTTGGAACAGTATCCAATGAAGAATCACAAGGGTCAAATTATCGAGATTGTAGGTCGAATTGTCGATGTGGATCTTGAGACAAAAGAGAAGGAGCGCTTAATTGAAAAATCAGAACGCGATATGTTGACTGGACTATACAATAAGGAAGCATTTGAGAAAATTGCAAGGGAGTATCTTGAAAACAATCCGGATCATCTTTCCGCTGTTATCTTTTTGGATTTAGATAATTTCAAAAAAATAAATGACTACTTCGGTCACTTAACCGGAGATCAGGCAATTTGTGATGCCGCCACAAAACTGCAGGTTATTTTTTCAAATCTTGATATTATTTGTCGATTTGGCGGGGATGAATTCTGCATTCTTGTGAAAGATATTCCTATGAATACATTGATTGGTAAGCTGGAATGGGCACTTGATAAGATGAAGGAAACGTATCGCGATGTGGTGCATGTGGTTACGGTTACAGCAAGTATTGGAGTAGCACTATCGCCGAAGCATTCTTCGGATTTTGAAGAGTTATTATCCTATGCAGATACGGCCTTGTACTATTCCAAGGAAAAAGGAAAAAATCAGTATCAGATTTATACTTCATCAATTAAGCTTCAAGGCTATGAAGGAAGAAAAGAGGAAGATTCATGAATGATGTGATTATCATTGGAGCTGGGGTGATTGGGACAGCAATTGCGCGCGAGCTAAGTAAATATGAAGGAAGTTTTCTTGTGCTGGAACAAGGAGAGGATGTCTGTTCGGGCGCATCGAAGGCAAATAGTGGATTGGTTCATGCAGGATTTGATGCAAAATGTGGTACAAAGAAAGCAGAAATGAATGTAAAGGGTTCCGAAATGATGGAGGAAGTATGTCGTGAGCTGGATGTGCCTTACCATAGAAATGGAGCACTTGTCGTTGCGGTCAATGAGGAGGAGAGAGAAACCCTGGCGATACTCTTAAAACAGGGAATCAAAAATGGAGTGAAGGAATTGCGCATTCTGGAGCGTAATGAGCTTCTGGAAATGGAACCGTGCTTGTCAGAAACCGCAGTTGCGGCTTTGTATGCTCCACGGGCAGCAATCGTATGCCCATTCTTACTTACTATAGCGCAGGCGGAAAATGCCAATGTGAATGGAGTCGAATTTGAGTTCGAAACTACAGTGATAAAAGTCACAAGGGAGAAAGAAGTGTTTTATGTGGAGACGAATCGCGGTACTTATGAAACTAAGGCGGTCATAAACTGTGCCGGAGTACATGCGGATGAAATTCATAATCAGTTAAGTGAGGTAAAGTACCATATCACTCCCAGAAGAGGAGAATACTATCTTTTGGATCATATGGCAGCAAACTTAACAAAGCATACAATATTTGGAGTACCGGGAAAACTGGGGAAGGGAATTTTGATTACGCCAACCATTCATGAAAATATACTGGTTGGTCCGAATGCAGAGAATCTTGAAGATAAGACGGCAACCAATACAACATCGACGGGTTTGGAAAGCGTGAGAAATGGGGCATGTAAAACAGTTGGGAAGATTCCTATGAATCAGGTGATTACATCCTTTGCAGGACTTCGGGCACATGAGGATGGAGAAGACTTTATTTTAGGCGAAGCTGCAGATGCTCCGGGACTTTTTGACTGTGTTGGTATCGAATCACCAGGGCTTTCTTCGGCACCAGCAATCGGTCATTATATGGCAGAACTCGTTCAAGAGAAATATCAATTTGAAAAGAATCATTCTTATGTTCCTTATCGAACAGGGATCCTTCGTTTCTCGGAACTATCAGAAAAGGATAAGAATAAGATGATTCAAGCGAACCCCAGCTATGGTTCTATCGTGTGTCGTTGTGAAATGATTACAGAGGGAGAAGTATTGGATGCCATTTATCGTCCTTTGGGCGCACGCTCTCTAGATGGAGTCAAGCGAAGAGTACGAGCAGGAATGGGAAGGTGTCAAGGGGGATTCTGTTCCCCAAGAGTTGCAGAACTATTGGCAGAATCACAGAAATGTGATCCAATAAAGATAAGAAAGAAAGAGAAAGGCTCTGAAATCCTGATTGGGCGGAATAAGGAGGAACTTTCATGACAGCAGAAATTGTTATTATTGGAGGCGGTCCTGCAGGACTTGCTGCTGCGGTGGCGGCAAAAGAAGCGGGATGTAATGATATTTTGATATTGGAGAGGGATATCCGACTGGGAGGTATTCTGAACCAGTGTATACACAATGGATTTGGATTGCATACATTTCATGAAGAATTGACCGGACCGGAATATGCAAAGAGATACATCACTAAGGTAAAGGAATTGGGTATCGCCTACAAACTTCACACAATGGTTTTATCTATTGATAAGAATAAGAATGTAACAGCGATGAATCATATAGATGGTCTCTTTACAATTGAAGCCAGGACAATCATTCTGGCGATGGGCTGTCGCGAGCGTTCACGTGGAGCGTTGAGCATTCCGGGTTATAGACCGGCAGGAATCTTCTCCGCCGGGACGGCGCAGCACTATGTAAATATCGAAGGTTATATGCCAGGAAAAGAGGTGGTCATCCTTGGTTCGGGAGACATCGGTTTGATTATGGCTAGAAGAATGACTCTGGAAGGGGCGAAAGTTAAGTGCGTTGCAGAACTCATGCCATACTCCGGAGGTTTAAAGAGAAATATTGTGCAGTGTCTGGAAGATTTTAATATTCCATTGAGGCTGTCAACCACAGTAATTGATATTGCAGGAAAAGAGCGTGTGGAGAGTGTAACACTGGCGCAGGTAGATGAATATCGCAAGCCGATACCGGGAACAGAAGAGGTGATTCCCTGTGATACCCTGCTGCTTTCTGTCGGATTGATTCCGGAGAATGAGCTGTCACGAGCACTTGGTGTATCTATTTCCGAAGTTACCTCAGGACCTGTGGTGGATGAAAGTCTGGAGACATCTGTTCCCGGCGTTTTTGCCTGTGGAAATGTACTCCATGTGCATGACCTTGTTGATTATGTTTCAGAGGAAGCGAGCTTGGCCGGAAGCTGTGCTGCCAATTGGGTAATCAATCAAAAAATAGATAGCGTACCGGTAGAAGTATCCGGGGGCATTCGTTACTCGGTACCATCGAGGATATCTCCAACGCGTATGCAGGATATTTTGACCCTACGTTTTCGTGTAAATCAGGTGTACCATAATAAATCGGTATGTGTTTATCTCGATGAGAAACAAATTATGTGTGTAAAGAAGAAAATACTTACACCAGGTGAAATGGAGATTTTGAAGCTGAAAAGGAATGTCTTTGAAGAAGGAAGGACATACCAAAAAATAGAATTGCGTTTGGAGTAAAATAAGATACCATGCAGAAGAGCAGATATGAAAAAAGAGATTGGAGCATAGGTGAATGAAGACAGAAAGAGATCTTGTCTGTATTCGATGTCCTTTGGGATGTCGTATCCATGTAGAATTAGAGGAGGATCAAGTGGTAGCGGTAACCGGTAACACTTGTCCGAATGGAGATCAATATGCAAGGAAAGAAGTAACTGCCCCTACACGTATGGTCACCTCTACGGTTAGAGTAGAAGGAAGCTATGTAGGAGCAGTACCGGTAAAAACAGCCTCTGATATACCCAAGGAAATGATTTCCCAGTGTATAGCAGAGCTGAAGGGTGTTGTTGTAAAGGCTCCCGTAAAAGCAGGAGATATCATTGTTCCACATATATGTGGAACAGAGGTTGCGGTCATTGCTACTGGAGATGCAGAAGCATCAGGTATTAGCTGACATTTTTAAATTGTGCCATATACAGGCGATAGTAAGCACCTTTTTTCGCCATGAGCTCTGTCGGCGTACCCTGCTCGAGGATCCCGCCCTGATCAATGACAAAGATGCGGTCAGCCTTTTGAATGGTAGACAGACGATGGGC
>CAYZUC010000105.1:0-9268 GCA_964481705.1 uncultured Lachnospiraceae bacterium | reverse complement strand
GATACTAGCAAGCATATGATTTGTCTAGACACTCGGCATTTTCTGACGAAAATTCGCTCGCTGACAAATCACCGTTCCAACATTTTTTGCAAAACAAAAAATCGTCTACACTTCGCTTGTTGGGATAATCCCAAACCCTTCTAATGACGGCAATACTGCCTTGAACTTTGCAAACAAATTCTCATTTGCTAGGAGGAATGAATATGGGAGAACGAACACGGAACGTAATGCTTACGTTCTATGTTACCGAGGATGAAAAAGAAGTTATCAAGAAGCGAATGGCTCTGCTCGGACTCAAAAATATGTCATCGTATCTGCGGAAAATTTCAATGGACGGCTATATGCTGAACGTAGATTTTTCTTGCTTTGACGGAATATGCAATGACATCAACGGAGCAAGCCGCAACATAAATCAGATAGCCAAACGCATAAACAGTACAGAAAGTGTTTATGCCGAGGATGTTGCCGAGCTTCATAAAAAGCAGGAGGAAATATGGCAGTTACTGAAATCCATCCTATCACAACTTCCTTGAATAAAGCTCTCGACTATATTGAAAATCCCAACAAGACCGATGATAAAATGCTGTGTACGGGGTTCGGCTGTGTTCCCGAAACGGCTTATTATCAGTTCAATCAGGTTAAGAAAATAGCAGATAAAAAAGACGGATACCTTGCGTTCCACTTGATACAGTCCTTTGCTCCGGGCGAAACCGACAAAGATACTGCACATCAAATTGGAATAGAGCTTGCCGACAAACTGCTCAAAGGAAAATTCCAATATGTCGTTGCAACACACATTGACAAGGGACACCTTCATAATCACATTATGATAAACTCTGTGAGCTTCAAGGATTATTCAAAATACAACAGCAGTCCAAGCAGTTATTATTATATTCGTCGGGCAAGCGACATTCTCTGCAAAGAACACGGATTATCCGTTATCGCTCCGACGAAGAACAAGGGCAAGGAGTACAACGAGTACGTCGCCGACAAGCAAGGCACGAGTTGGAAAACGCAGCTTCGCAAAAACATTGACCGTTGTATCATTAAAGCAAAAGACTGGGACGAGTTTCTTTCTCTTATGGCAGAACTGAAATATGAAATCAAGCAGGGCAAGCATATCTCGTTCAGAGCTGACGGGCAGGAGCGTTTCTCTCGTGCAAAAATGCTCGGAGAGAACTATACAGAGGAACGAATTAAGGAACGTATCAAAGGCGTTTCACGACGGATTGATGTTGGTGAAACAGATAAAGCACCTGTTGGCTTGCTCATTGATTTGGAGAACAGCTTCAAGGCGAAACAGTCCAGAGGCTATGAGAAATGGGCAAAGGGGTTCAACCTGAAAGCTATGGCAAAGACAATGAATTATCTTTCCGACCATAACATTCAGAACTATGACGAGCTGACGAAAAAAATGATGGTGGCGAAGCAAACCTTTGACACTTCCCGTTCTCAGCTTAAACCGATTGAGAGCCGTATCAAAGAGATTGACTGTATCATTCACGACATTGAGGTTTACCGACAGACGAAGCCAATAGCCTCAAAGTTCGACACGGTTACGTTCAAAGAAAGGTACAAGCGAGAACACGAAAGTGAGCTTATACTTTTCAAGGCGGCAGAAAAGTCTTTACATCCGTATCTGAAAGACGGCAAGCTACCACTTATCAGGGAACTCCGAGCCGAACAGCAGTCGCTTTACGCAGAAAAGGATAGGCTGTATCGTCAATACGGAACAGCAAAATCTCAGCAGAAAGAGCTTGATGTCGTTATGAAGAATGTCGATATGATTTTGGGTAAAGATAACACTCAGGAGCGTGAAGCTCAAAAGAAGCATTCTGGAGAGCTTGAATAAAGAGAAAGAGGGCAAATCGTGAAATTCACGATTTGCCCTCTTGGTATTTTTATTGAATTGATATGTCCTCATCAGTAATTTTAATTTCACCGTTTTCATTTTCGTAACGCTTAATTTCTTTCTTCACAAGCATTTCAATCATATTGGTCATTGAACGATTTTCTTCTTCTGAAATCTTTTTTATTTTAGCGTGGTCGATAAGGTCAAGCCTTAACGTGAATTGCGATTTTATCACAGCCATTGGACTATCTCCTTTAATTAAGATACACTCATATGATACCACTTTGGTTTCTTCTTGTATGGTGTCAGGTTGACACCATTTAGGCGAAGTGATATAATTTCTTAAGGAATAATATTAAGGAGGAAGATGGAATATGAAAGCTAAAAATGCACTGCAAACAATTGCAGATAGAGAAGGCATAAGTGTTTCAGAAGTTCGCAAAGAAATTCAGGCTGCTATTGATGAGGGAATGAAGTCCACAGATAAATCTGTTCAAGCATATTGGAGCAAAATTCCTTGCAAAGGTGCTAAACCTACTCCCGAAGAGGTTATCAACTACATAGCGAAGTCCGTCAAAAAATAAGCCGCTTTTTCTTAAAAGGTGGCTTATTTCAATTCCATTGTCCCGACAACGGGACACCGCTTTGTATTAGACTATAAATATAGGTCTATACAAAAATGAAAGGGGTTTACTATGAAACTGTTCAAAAAAGTATTACTACCACTATTACTTTCCTCTGCCCTTATGCTTTCAGCGTGTTCCACATCGTCTGAAACGGCAAATGCAACTACTCAAGCATCAACTTTCACAACTCCTGATACAACTATAAGCGAAACCCAGTCAACGGAAACAAAAACTACCACGATTCCATTTACTGAAGTAAATACATTATCCACCACAGCGGAGCAAACCACAATTTCTTCATCATCGGATGTTAACACCACTACAAAAGAAACCAAACCGAGCAACGAGAAAATGTATGTGCATTTCATTGATGTCGGTCAGGGCGATAGCATTTTCATTGAGCTTCCAACCGGTCAGTCTATGCTCATCGACGCAGCAGAAGACGAGCAAGCAGATAAAATAATCACATACATACATCAGCAAGGGTATGACAGCCTTGATTACGTTGTTGAAACACATCCGCATTCAGACCATATGGGCGGTATGGCTGATGTCATTAACAATTTCAATGTATCAAATGTTTATCTCAGTCCTGCAACAAATACAACGAAAGTATATGAAAATATGCTTACTGCTATTCAGAACAGCGGAGCAAAAACATACTCCCCAATGGCAGGAGATACAATTCTCAACGACGATAACTTGCTTATAGAAGTCGTTGCACCAAAAACAGTTGATAACGACGAGCTTAACAACTCTTCTTTGGTTATAAAGCTCACATACGGCGATAACCGTTTCTTGTTTACCGGCGATGCAGAGAAAAACGAGGAGGACGATATATGGACGAACATAAAATGTGATGTTCTCAAGGTCGGACATCACGGCTCCGATAGTTCAACAACTGCAAACTTCCTCAAGAAAGTTGAGCCTACCTATGCAGTAATATCCTGTGGGCTTGGAAACTCATATGGACATCCAACAGATACAACCTTGAAGCGATTAGCCGATAAAGGTATAAAAACCTTCAGAACAGACTTACAAGGAACGATAGTGTTTACTTCTGACGGAACAACCATATCCGTAGATAAGTCACCCTCGGAGTATAAAGCTCCTGTTGAAACCACAGTCACAACAACACAACAATCCGTTGTTACAACCTCAGATGGCTCTTACAAGTACGTTTTGAATACGAATACAATGAAAATCCACTATGCAGATTGTAAATCTGTCAATAAGATAAAGGATGAGAACAAGGCGTATACGAATGACTACAACCAAGCAATCGCCGATGGATATTCGCCTTGCGGAAATTGTCACCCTGTTGGGTAGTTCCGACTTCAAATTATTTTTCGCTTTTGTTGAAATTTGCTAAAAAGTGTGGTATAATAAAAGGGATTATTTGATATGATGAACGGAGGCAAGACAATGGCTACGAAAACTGAGTTTAATGAGGCTACTCGTGTTCAAATGCCTGCTTTAGTACATTTAACTAGATTAGGCTATCAATACTATGGAAAGATGACTGAAGAAATGTCGGAAAGCCTTTATGACCCTGATACCAATATTTTAGTAGATGTATTCAGAAAACAATTCTGCAAGCTCAATCCTAAACACGATGGAGAGGTTGAACAAACTCTACGTTTGATAAAGCAAGAATTGGATAATGATGACCTTGGTCGCAGCTTTTATGCAAGATTATCAAGCGTATCTCCTATACGATTGATAGATTTTGAAAATCCTTCAAACAACACATACCACTTCACAGCGGAGTTTACTTGCAAGCGTGACCAAGACGAATTCCGACCAGACATTACTCTTTTTATTAACGGACTTCCTCTTGTGTTTGTTGAGGTTAAAAAGCCAAATAACCACGGAGGTATGGTTGCTGAAAGTAAGCGAATGAATAATCAGCGATTTCCAAACAAGAAGTTTCGCCGATTTATCAATATAACACAATTAATGATTTTCTCAAACAATATGGAATACGACACAATGGGCGGTATTGTACCTATTCAAGGTGCGTTTTATTGTACAGCAGCTCGTCAATCCGCTTCGTTTAACTGTTTTAGAGAAGAGAATCCTACAAATCTTGATGTAGCTCCGTATAATAGCGAGTATCACTATGCAGAGATTGACCCTATTGTTGAAAAAAAGATTTTATCTGATTTCAACTGCCAAGTTATACATACATCTTCCGAATACCAGACTAATCTGAAAACGAACACTCCAACAAATCGTATATTAACGTCAATGTGCAGTCCTGAAAGACTTCTGTTCATACTTAAGTATGGGATTACTTATGTACGAATTCAAAAAGAAGTTGATGGAAAAATTGAGTCAACTGACCAAAAGCACATAATGCGATACCAACAAATGTTTGCGGCACTAACAGTAAGAGAAAAAGTAGATGAAGGCGTAACGTCAGGCGTAATATGGCACACTCAAGGAAGCGGAAAAACAGCTTTATCTTACAATCTCACATTCGTTTTATCTGATTATTTCAGCAAGAAGAACAAGGTTGCAAAGTTCTATTTTATAGTGGATAGACTTGACTTGCTAAAACAAGCGTCTGAGGAATTTGAAGCTCGTGGTTTGGAAGTCAAAACGGCTAATAGTCGTTCAGAGCTTATGGAACAATTCAGAAACAATCAAGCTCAAGAAGGAAATACAGGAAAGCCTGAAATAACTGTTGTCAATATTCAAAGATTTGAAGAAGATAAGGAAAAGGTTGACCTCCCTGCATATGCAACGAACCTACAAAGAGTGTTTATTATTGATGAGGCTCACCGTGGATATAAACCCGAAGGTTCTTTTTTGGCAAATCTTCTTGACGCAGATAACAATGCTATAAAAATCGCATTAACCGGCACTCCTCTTTTGAAAGAAGAAAGGGAGTCTTGGAGAGTTTTCGGAAACTATCTGCATACATACTATTATGACAAGTCAATCCTTGATGGATATACGCTAAAAATTATTCGTGAAGATATAGAAACGCAATACAAAGAGCGTCTATCCGAAATCTACGAGAAGCTTGAAACTTTGGTTGAGAAAAAAGACGTAAAGAAAAGTCAGATTGTGGAACACGAAAATTACGTCAAGGAGTTATTGCGATATATTATTTCAGATTTGAAAAGATTTAGACAAATTCAAGGGGATAATACGCTTGGCGGAATGGTAATATGCGAAACCAGTGAACAAGCAAGAAAGCTATTCGCATTTTTCGATGAAATACAAACTGAGCTTAATAAAGAAGCTTCTTTGAAAAGCAAATTTAGAGTCGGACTTATCCTCTATGATAGTGATGACAAAGAAACAAGAGATACAATAGTCAAAGATTTCAAAAAAAATATGACTGTTGATATTCTTATTGTGTTTAATATGCTACTTACAGGATTTGATGCTCCGAGATTAAAACGTCTGTATTTTGGAAGAAGGCTTAAAGACCATAATTTATTACAGGCAATTACGAGAGTGAATAGACCTTACAAGGACAATCGCTATGGCTACGTTATCGATTTTGCAAATATCAAAAGAAATTTTGAAGAAACAAATGAAGCATATCTCAAGGAGTTAAACCGTTTCAACGACCCAAACGAGGTTGGAAAAGGAAACGAAACCGACACATTCAAGCAAGTTATTGAAGACCCTGCTATTCTCATTAAACAAATGCAGGAAGTTCAGCAAGTGCTGTTCAGCTATACAACGGATAATGCAGAGGAATTCAGTTCTGAGATTTCAACGATTGAAGATAAACAGGAATTGCTTAAGCTGAAGAAAGTGCTGATAGCTGCTCGTGACTGCTGTAATTTGGTCAGAACTTTCGGAGATGAGGAACTAAAAGCCACTTTTGCAAAGATGGAGCTTTCAAAGCTACCCTCACTCATCGGTGAAGTTCAGCATCACATAGATAACATTAACCAAAAGGAACTATTTTCAGGCGATGATACTACAAAGCTTTTGGTAAATGAAGCTATGGAGGATATATCTTTCAATTTCAGCAAAATAAACGAGGAAGAGCTTAGATTAGTCGGAGGAAAAGACGCAGTAACCGACAAATACAAAAGAACGGTTCAAGCATTTATGCAAAACATAGATGCGGATGACCCTGAGTTTATCACCTTGCAAGAAGCCTTCATACAGCGGTTTAAAGAACACGGATTTGAGCCGAAAAGCATATCCGAAATTGAAGAACAAGGTAAAGAACTCGAAGATATTTTGAAACGTTTGAATGACTTGCAAAAGCGTAATTCCGCTTTATTGAAAAAATACAACGGTGATGCTAAATTTGCTAGGGTTCATAAGCGTATTCGTGAAGAAAACCAAGCGAGAAAAGCATCCGACAAGAAGCCTATTGTTTCGGATTATGATATGCAAATAATGGATGTACTTTTTACTATCAAAGCAGACATTGACCAAAAAGTATATGACAGGAATGATATTCTGAAAAAAGATGCTTTTTTCGAGCAAACTGTGATGACACAGATTAAATCAGGTATTGATAGGCTCGGTATAGCTAGTGCTCGTGAAGACAGAATATTTATTCAATCACGAATAACAAAGCAATACCTCAATCAATACAACGAAACTTATCCGGTAGCATAAGGGAGGATTTTATGCCTGACACATTGACTTTGAAAGACAAGACACTTGCACTAATAGACGCATTAAAAGCTACTTGTCAAACATACGGAATGGGCAATGATGGTAATGAATATAAAATAATTACACAGGTTTTTCTTTATAAGTTCCTTAACGACAAATTCGGTTTTGAAGTGAAGAGAATTTGTCCTGAGCTTAAAGCATCAGAGAAATGGGAAAACACATATGCCAAAATGTCCGAAGATGACAGATTTGACCTCTTTGACAGCCTTTCTCCAGATGTACCACGACTGTACCCTGAACATTTGATTGCTAATCTTTGGAACCAGTCAGCCAAAGGTGATTTTGACTTGATATTTGATAGCACTATGACAGATATTGCTGATAAAAACATAGCCATTTTCTCTACTCAAACCACGCAGGATACCAAAATCCCACTATTTGAAAAGCTCACTCAATATGTAACGGACGATGCCGCACGAGCACCGTTTGCTCGTGCTTTAGTCGATAAATTAGTTAATTTCACTTTTGAAGAAGCTTTTTCGCAGCATTATGATTTTTTTGCACATATTTTTGAATACTTGATAAAGGATTACAATACCGCAGGCGGCGGTAAATATGCTGAATACTATACGCCAAATGCAATTGCATCTATTATGGCTCGTTTGCTAGTTGGAAATGCTTCAGATTTACACAGCATTGAGTGCTACGACCCTTCGGCGGGAACTGGTACGTTACTTATGGCACTTGCTCACCAGATTGGTGAGGACAAGTGTACTATATTCGCACAGGATATATCACAGCGAAGCAATAAAATGCTTAAACTCAATCTGATACTTAACAGCTTGGTTTCATCTCTCGACCACGCTATTCAAGGTGATACCCTTGTTGCTCCTTATCACAAAAGTGATAATGGACAAGAATTGAGAACCTTTGATTACGTTGTGTCAAACCCTCCGTTCAAAATGGATTTTTCGGACACTAGAGAAAAAATAGCTGCTATGCCTGCTCGCTTTTGGGGCGGTGTTCCGAAAGTACCTGCTAAGAAAAAAGAAAGTATGGCAATATACACGCTCTTCATTCAGCACGTTCTTAATTCCTTAAAATCAAATGGAAAAGGAGCTATTGTTGTTCCGACTGGGTTTATTACATCGAAAACAGGTGTAGAAAAGGAAGTGCTGCAACATATTGTTGATGAACATATCGTATATGGCTGTATCAGTATGCCATCTAATGTATTTGCTAATACCGGTACGAACGTATCCGTACTCTTTTTTGACAATTCACGCAAGACAGAAAAAGTTGTATTGATAGATGCTTCGAAGCTCGGCGAAGAATACAAAGACGGAAATAATCAGAAACGTAGATTGCGTGATTTTGAAATTGATAAGATTGTTGATACTTTTCTCAACAAAGAAGCCGTCGAGGACTTTTCTGTTGCGGTTACATACGATGAAATCAAGGAGAAAAAATACTCTCTTTCCGCAGGCCAGTATTTTGATGTAAAAATCGAGTATGTTGAGCTAACACAAGATGAGTTTAACGCTAAAATGTCTGAATACACGTCCAAATTGCAGGAGTACTTTTCTGAAGGCGAAAAGCTCCAAAAGGAAATTATGGAGCAACTGAAGAAGGTGAAGTATGAGCAAAATAAGTAAATATCGATTTTCAGATTTGTATGATATGACATCGGGCATTTCTTCTACCAAAGAACAAGCAGGACACGGTTCGCCGTTCCTTTCTTTCAGCACAGTTTTTAACAACTATTTTCTGCCTGATTTACTTTCAGATAGAATGAATACATCAATTACCGAGCAAGAAACATTTTCAATCAAGTCAGGCGATATATTTGTCACTCGAACAAGTGAAACCATTGATGAGCTTGCAATGAGCTGTGTTGCCTTGAAAGATTATCCACAAGCTACTTATAGTGGATTTGTTAAAAGACTGCGACCAAGAACAACTGGGATAATATACGACAAATATATCTCGTTTTACTTACGCAGTAAGCTTTTCCGAAAGACAATGACCAATAACGCTACAATGACATTAAGAGCAAGTTTTAATGAAGATATTTTTTCATTTCTATATTTGTATATGCCGCCATATGACAGTCAAGTGAAAATTGGTGATATGTTATATAATATCGAAAAAAATATTCAAATTAATCGCAAGATAAACGATAATTTAG
>CAYZUC010000104.1:0-9469 GCA_964481705.1 uncultured Lachnospiraceae bacterium | reverse complement strand
CTTCCGGAAACGGTGAATAAATGTCGCCTGTTCGCAGCCCTGCTTCAACATGCCCTACTGGTACTTTTTCATAAAAGGCTGCCAATGCTGCTGCAAAGGTTGTGGTTGTGTCTCCATGAACAAGAATTAAGTCAGGCTTCTGTGAATTTATCACATCTCTTATACCTGTAAGAATACAAGTAGTAATATCATACAAATCTTGTCCTTGCTTCATTATTTTGAGATTATGGATCAGCACCTGCTGCCCGATATTTCCATTGGCTATCATGCGCATAATAACTTTCAACTTGGCTATTCTAATTCTCTCGCTTTGCTTGAGAGAGACACCAATCGCGACCTTGTTGTTGACGGCTCTGTGTTTGGAATTGGAAAAGGAGCAGGTAACTGTCCTATCGAGCTGCTGGCGATGTATGCCAACGAACGTATGGGTAAGCAGTATGAGATCAATCAGATTCTTGAGAGTATCGATGTTAATATCATGAAAATCTATCAGAAGTCACCGTGGGGATATTCACTGACCTACTATTTGGCGGCCTCGAATGATTGTCATCCGAAGTATGTCATGCATTTGATGAAGCTGCGTACTTTATCTGTGAAATCCATCAATGAGATTTTGAACAGTATTGCACCGGCGGAAAAGCTGACGTACAACAAGGAGTATATGGAACGTTTGTATCGGGAGTATCAGAAACGTGATATCAACGATACTTCCGATGTTGAAAAGCTGGGTGAGCGTCTCAGAGAAAAGCAGATCCTGCTCCTTGGTCCTGGAAGGAGCATGCAGCTTCAAAAGTCCGAGATTCAGGCATTTATTGCAAAAAATAAACCCATTGTTATTACCATTAATTATCAGCCCAATGATTTTTATACGGATTATATTTTTGTGAGCAATTCCAAGCGTTATGTCGGACTGGCTAAAAGACTGCAGAATACAGTTCCGGATGGAGTTGAGATTATTGCCACCTCTAACGTTACAAAGACAAGCGGCCGTTTTGATTACACCATTGACTACAGTTCTCTGGTGGATATGGATTTTGAGATTATCGACAGCTCACTTCTGATGCTCATGCGGCTTTTGATGAAGCTGAATGTGAAAAAGGTATTTTTGGCCGGCTTTGACGGATATTCCTCCACAAAGGGAGCCAACTATTTTAACATTGCCATGGAGTACGAGTTTGTCAAAGATTATGCAGATAAACTGAATGAGTATACTGGCAGGACACTTCGAACAATGTCGGAGAAGATAGGTATTGAATTTGTTACAGAATCAAAATATAGTAAAGACATAGGTTGAATATCCACACAATGATGGATAGACTTAAATAAAATGAAATGGAGACTGGGATGAATAAGTATGACATCGCCGTTTTTGATGTAGATGGGACTCTTTTGGATACAAAGCCTGGAATTTTAAAAGCGATACGCGAAATGCTTCGCCTGCAAGGGCTTAGAGATATTACACCAGAGGAGATACCGATGTTTATCGGGCCACCCATTCAGGATACTATGAAGAAAGTTTTTCATATGAGTGTAGAAGAGGCACAGGAATGTGCCAACGTGTTTCGAGGTCTCTATAAGCAGGAGGGATATTTGTTGGAAGCAAAACGATATCCGGGGATTATGGAGGTGTGTGAGGAGCTTCAGAAGCGTGATATCAAAGTAGCAATTGCAACCTTCAAGCGTGAAGACTATGCAATCAACATTTGTCGACATTTTGGGTTTCACAGGTACTCAGATGTCATACATGGAGCCGATAACAATAATAAATTGAAGAAACCGGATATCATCCGATTGTGTTTGGAGGATATGAATTGTAAGGACTACTCGAGAGCAGTCATGATTGGTGACAGTTCCTATGACGCACTTGGAGCACAAGGGCTTGGTTTGGATTTTATTGGAGTTACGTATGGATTTGATTTTAAGAGTACCGAGGATGTTATGAAATATCCTTCGATTGGAAGCGCTGACAGCACGGAAGAACTATTGAAATTCTTCTAACCTTGGATTTTGATGAAGGTGTCTCCAGGAGACACGGATGGGAGTAGAGATGAAACAGAAAGTAGCAGAATACATTGCGGATTTTTTGGTGGAAAAAGGGGTAAAGCATATGTTTACCGTTACAGGCGGAGGAGCCATGCATCTGAATGATGCGTTTGGTCATAAGGAGGGTCTGACCTGTATCTATAATCATCATGAACAGGCATGTGCAATTGCAGCCGAAGGCTATGCTCGTGACTGCGGCAGAATCGCAGGAGTCTGTGTTACCAGTGGTCCGGGAGGTACCAATGCCATTACAGGAGTATTAGGGGGATGGCTCGACTCCATACCAATGCTTATCATATCCGGACAGGTCAAGAGAGAGACAACTACCTGGTCAACAGAAGTGCCATTACGTCAGCTCGGAGACCAGGAATACAATATTGTGGAATCGGTTAAGTCAATGACAAAATACGCCGTTATGGTGACGGAGCCAGAGCGTATTCGATATCATTTGGAAAAGGCCTGGTTCATGGCGACAAATGGCAGAGGAGGTCCGGTATGGCTTGATATTCCTCTGGATGTGCAGTCAGCTATGGTTGAGACGGTTACTATGCCGGGGTTCAGTACGGTCAATGCTTCTGCATCTGAAAATCCGCAGTATGACCGTTCATTGACGACCGTCTTATTAAACAAGATTAAGAATGCGAAACGTCCTGTGGTCTTTGCAGGAACCGGAATCCGACTCGGAAGAGCACATCGGGAGTTCATGGAATGTATTTACGCATTACAGATACCTGTGGTGACTGCCTGGAATGCACATGATGTCTTGGAAGACAATAGTCCGTTATTTTGTGGGCGTCCCGGTACAGTAGGAACTCGAGGCGGCAATTTTGTAGTACAGAACAGCGACCTGCTTCTGGTGCTTGGGTCCAGACTTAACATTCGACTAATCAGCTACAATTATCGGGAGTTTGCGAAGAACGCTTACAAGATTATTGTAGATATTGATAAAAATGAGCTTAGAAAACCAACGGTTACGCCTGATATGCCAATTCATGCAAATGTCAGGGATGTGATGAGAGATATTGTTGCGACAATACGGAAGAATCCCGGATGTGCCGGTAATCACACAGACTGGTTGAAATGGTGCAAAAATGTAAATATGAAATACCCAGCCTGTTTACCATCGTATCTCACAAAGTCGGTTCCACTGAATCCGTATGCATTTACGAAAAAACTCTTTGAACAGCTTCAGGAGGGAGACAAGATTGTCTGCGGAAATGGAAGTGCCTGTGTTATTACCTTCCAGGCTGCGGAGATAAAAAAGAACCAGAGATTATTTACCAATTCCGGATGTGCTGCCATGGGCTATGGATTTCCTGCGGCTCTTGGAGTATGCGTGGAAAATAAGGGAGAACGCGTTATCTGTATTGATGGTGATGGAAGCTTTCAGATGAATCTGCAGGAATTGCAGACAGTAAAGTATCATCATTTAAACATGAAGATTTTTATTATAAATAACAATGGTTATCATTCTATCCGACAAACACAGACCAATCTGTTTAATCCGCCTCTTGTAGGTGTATGTGATGGAAATGGTATTAGTTTTCCGGAGTGCAAGAAGCTTGCTTTTGCTTATGACATTCCCTATGAACGGATTGATTCTCTGGATGGAATCAAAGCAAAACTGGATAAGGTTTTAAATACAGGGGGACCTATTTTGTGTGAGGTTGTAGTAGATCCGAATCAGAATTTTGAACCTAAGCTTTCCTCGAAGGTATTACCGGACGGTAAGATGGTATCCTCTGCACTAGATGATATGTTCCCATTCCTTTCAAAGGAAGAGTATCAGTCCAATAAGTTTTAAGGGTAGGAGGTACACATTGAAAAGAGCAATTATTACCGGACCGACCGGTGCAATTGGTATGGCCCTAACGAACTATCTGCTGGAACGAGATATTGAGGTTTTGGCATTGGTACGACCAGATTCTGCAAGAATTGATCAATTACCGGAACATAAGAATCTGAGAGTAATCAAGTATGGTCTGGACGATTTCCGCAAGGTGACACTGGAAACAGAAGGAATTGGTACCCCTCCTTATGATGTTATGTTTCATTTTGCATGGAGTGCTACCATTGGTGAAGGCAGGAATGATCTATATCTGCAGAACCAGAATGTAAAGTATACTTTGGATGCCGTGCATTTGGCAAAACGTCTCGGGTGTCAAACCTTTTTGGGAGCTGGTTCACAGGCAGAATATGGACGTGTTGAAACAAAAATCAAGTCAACGACACCGGTAAATCCGGAAAATGGCTATGGGATTGCAAAGCTTTGTGCAGGGCAGATGAGTCGTCTGGAATGCAAAATGCTTGGCATGAAGCATATTTGGGCGAGAATATTAAGTGTTTATGGTCCGTATGATGGACAGGCTACCATGGTTACTTCCGGCATAGCAACGATGCTGAATGGAAAGCGTGCGGTCTTTTCCAAGGGAGAGCAGCAATGGGATTATATTTACAGTAAGGACGCAGCCAGAGCATTGTATTTAGCAGCTGAAAAAGGAATGGATGGAAAGATTTATCCGGTTGGAACGGGACAGATTCGTCCATTATATGAATATATTGAGGCAATGCGGGATGCAGTAGGACAAGACGCTGAAATCGAAATCGGAAAACTTCCATATCGTGACCAGCAGGTCATGTATTTGTGCGCCGATATTCGAGAACTTACAAAGGATACCGGATTTGAGCCAGAGTACTCTTTTGAAGAAGGCATTCGTGAGACTGTGGAATGGTGTAAAAGTTTGCGAAAAGAGTAATTCTATATTATACTAGAATGCAGACGTCAAGAGTCAAAGGTTCCCATGTAGGCACTGAATTGCATGGGTAACAGGAAAAGAACAGTGCAGAAATGTTGGAGACTATGAAGAAAATCAGTGTAATGATCCCCTGCTTTAATGAGGTGGAAAATGTAAAACCAATGAGTGAGGCAGTTGTTGATATTCTAACCAGGGAGCTTCCTCAATACGATTATGAACTACTGTTTATTGACAATTGTTCTGAGGATGGAACCAGAGAGAAATTAGAAGAAATCTGCGCGCAAAATAAGAAAATAAAGGCGATTTTTAATGTGACCAATTTTGGACAGTTCAATTCGCCCTTCTATGGGATGTGTCAGACCACAGGAGATTGTACAATTTCGATGTGCTGTGACTTTCAGGATCCGGTTGAGATGATTCCGAGCTTTGTTAAGGAATGGGAAGCAGGATATAAAATTGTGAGTGGGATCAAAACTTCCAGTAAAGAGAATGGCTTCATCTATTTCTTGAGGACCATGTATTATAAAGTAATCAAAAACATGTCCTCTGTAAAGATGATTGAGCACTTTACAGGTTTTGGTCTGTATGACAAGTCCTTTATTACCTTGATTAGTCAGTTGGATGATCCGATCCCTTTCTTACGCGGAATTGTTGCAGAGTATGGATTTAAGAGAAAGGATCTTCCTTATGAGCAGGCACAGAGAAGAGCCGGAAAGACCAGCAACAACTTTTACTCTCTTTATGATGCTGCCATGCTGAGCATTACCTCTTATACAAAAGTAGGTTTGAGACTGGCTACCTTCTTGGGATTCATCAGCTCAGGAATCAGTCTTGTGATCGCTATGATTTATCTTATTCTAAAGCTGACGCACTGGGATAATTTTTCTGCAGGCTATGCGCCTATGGTAATCGGGGTATTTGTTTTGGGTTCTCTGCAGCTGTTTTTTATTGGTTTGCTAGGAGAATATATTCTGAATATCAATACTCGTGTGATGCATCGCCCGCTTGTAGTCGAAGAGAAGAGGATTAATTTTGATGAAGAGAATTGATATACTTTATCAATTTAATGAGAAATATGTACCATATGCAGGGACGTCGTTGACGTCCTTATTTGAGAATAACAGGCAGGTGGAAGAGATTCGGGTGTTTCTTTTGGGAGAAGAGCTTTTGCCGGAGAGCATCCAAAAACTGAAATCTCTTGGTGGACAATACCACAGAGAGATTTCTTTTATTGATACCATTCCTGTTATTGAAGAGATGCGTCGGATGAATATGCCAAGCTATAGGGGTTCTTATGCTGCAAATATCCGACTTTTTTTGAGCAGTTTATTGCCTGAGGATGTGGACCGTCTTTTGTATTTAGATGCTGATACCATTGTAAATACCAGTCTTGAAGAGCTGTTTTCTTTAGATATGGGAGACTATCCTGTTGGTATGGCTCTGGATTCACTTGTACGAAAGCATAAGCTTCGCTTGGGATTTGACAAAAAGGATTATTACTATAATTCCGGAGTTATCCTGTTTCAGATGAACGAATGGAAGAAGAGAAAATGCTCAGAGCGTATTGCTGAGCATATCAAGCATGTGAGAGCACATTATCCTTCTCCCGATCAGGATCTTTTAAATGTTGTATGTAAGGGGGAGATCTTTACCTTACATCCCCGATATAATCTGCAGCCGATTCATCTGGCTTTTTCGCTGTCGGATTACTATCATCATTTTTGCAGAACCGGTTATTACCCGGTAGATACCGTACGAAATGCGGTAACATCTCCTGCGATTCTTCATTTCTTCCGGTTTGTGGGAGAATTTCCATGGGACAGAGATAATGTCCATCCGGATCGTGAGGCTTTTGAGCGATATTTGGTGATGTCACCGTGGAAGGATTATCAGAAGCAGCCCGCGCATAATGGATGGATCCTAAAAATAGAGAAAATCATGTATCGCATGATGCCAAGAGGTCTGTTTATCATTGCTTTTAAAGCAGCCTATGAGTATTTTATTTATCGCGCAAACCTTGATTCGTTACGGGATAAAATAAATAAAACAATGTGATACAAGCAGGTAATCAAATGAAAATATCTGTCATTACCGTCTGCTATAATGCAGCAGACACAATCGAAAAGACAATAGAATCCGTAAAGACGCAGAAGGATTCGGAAATAGAATATATTATCATTGATGGTGCCTCAGAGGATGGGACAGCTGCCATTGCAGGGCGTTTATCAGAAGAGCCAAATACCATTGTACGAAGCGAACCGGACAATGGTATTTATGATGCTATGAATAAGGGATTAGCCTTGGCCACAGGCGATTATGTTCATTTTTTGAATGCCGGAGACACCTATTGTGATTCTGATGTGGTTCATCGTGCAACAGAAGCAATCGTATCCTCCGGAGCAGATATCGTATATGGTGACATTATTTATCAATATCCGGATGGAAAAACGGAGGGCAGACAATACGGGGAATCCTGTGCCAAAATGGTGTATTATTTAACCGGAGACTGTATTAATCATCAGGCGATGTTTGCGAGAAAGAGCTTATTTGATGCAGGTGCTTTTGATCTGTCTTATCGAATTTGCGCAGATAGAGAATGGATGATGCGACAAAGTAAGAGACATGCAACGTTTTATGCCATGCATTTTTCGGTGTGTGTTTTTTCTATGGATGGCGCCAGTTTAATTCAAAAGGATCTCTATCGCTTGGAAGCAAAGAGATGCATCAGACAGCATTTTCTGACAGGATATCCGATATTTGCCCTATTTGAATTTATGAGAAATAACAAACTGCTGGCTAAGCTGCTGCACAAAGTATACCAGATTTTTTATATTACAAAGAGGTAATTTACATAAATCCCCAAATGTGATAGTCTAAATATGTTTGTTTTATTTATATTACTACACTATGAAGGGGAAAAGAACATGGATGAAAAGGAGTCAATGCTACAGCTGGAGATTCTCGTAACAGATACGTTGCATGAATTTGGAGTTCCTGCACATTTGAAGGGTTATATGTATCTTCGTTATGCGATTATGCTTCTGGCTGGCAACATGGAATTGGCGCATTGTATTACGAATGGACTGTATGTAGAGATTGCCAAGGAGTACAATTGTACAATTCATACAGTCGAACGCACAATACGAACGACGCTGGAGAAAACATGGGAGAATGGAAATCGCGCTGCCTTCCGAAAATACTTTGGTTATTCTTCGGACAATGGACGAAGCCGACCAAGCAGTTCAGAATATATGATACTGTTGGCAGATTGTATTCGCCTTAAATTAAAAGAAGCATCGGTCTTATAGGCCGATGTTTCTTTTTTTATATCTCTCTGTGTGTTTTGCAAATCGATAATGCTTTTTCTTCTTTCGTAAGTAATCCGGATTGCATAAATTGGACTGGAGTTTGCTGCGTTCATCAGGAAGCAGTTCAATGTATTCTTTAAAGGATATCTTTAATTCATACAAGGAACTGTTACAGATCGGGCAAGCTATCTTATGTCCATTTAGCATGTGAATGGTCTCGCAAGACTCACAATAATGAATATAAATCATATTACATCCCCATTCTTGCTAATACCCGCAAACTTTGGGCGCAAGCACAAATTTGTCGTGTGAAAAAAACTTTTCACATTACATCCCCGCAATAAAAGAAGCCGCAATTATTATATTGACACAATTGTAATAATATGTCAATTGCGTTAAGAAATCTTAGCACAGACAGGAAAGACCCGTCGTGATGCATGCCAGCCTTGTGTTTTTCTAAGGAAAATGATATAATTTGACTTATCTATGACAAATCATGGATTCATGAGGAAAAGTAAGATAAGAAAGGAAACAGACAAGACTATGAAGACTTATTTGGTGACAGGGGGAGCCGGTTTTATTGGTTCTAATTATATTCACTATATGTTTAAAAAATACAATAACAGTATCCGCATTATTAATGTGGATGCACTGACATATGCAGGTAATCTCGAGAATCTCAAGGATGTGGCAGATCGCGAGAATTATACGTTTGTGAAGGCGGATATCCGTGATAAGGATGCCATTCGAAAGATTTTTGCAGAGAACGATATTGATCGTGTGGTTCATTTTGCGGCGGAGAGTCATGTGGATCGCAGCATTAAGAACCCTGAGATTTTTGTGGAGACCAATGTTCTGGGTACCTTAGTGATGCTGAATTGCGCAAAGGAAGCATGGGAGACTCCGGATGGTTTTAAGGAGGGTAAGAAATTCCTACACGTTTCAACGGATGAGGTATATGGTTCTCTGGAGAACCCGGAGGACTTCTTCTATGAGACAACTCCCTATGATCCACATAGTCCCTATTCCGCAAGCAAGGCATCTTCGGATTTTCTGGTAAAGGCATATATGGATACCTATAAATTCCCGGCGAATATTACGAACTGTTCCAATAATTACGGACCATATCAGTTCCCTGAGAAATTGATTCCTTTAATCATTAATAATGCACTTCAGGGAAAGAAGCTTCCGGTATATGGAGATGGAAAGAACATTCGCGACTGGTTATATGTAGAGGATCATGCCAAGGGAATCGATATGGTTCAGGAATTGGGCAGAATCGGTCAGACCTATAATATTGGCGGTCATAATGAGAAACAGAATATTGAGATTATTCACATTATATTGGATACCTTGAAAGAA
>CAYZUC010000103.1:0-9840 GCA_964481705.1 uncultured Lachnospiraceae bacterium | reverse complement strand
TATGCAGAGGTTTTACCCCATAGGAAGAAGGAGAATCCTTACCAACCAATAAAATCATGGGAAGCAGAATACTAAATATAAGCCCATATAAGAAATTATAGAATAAAGCATAAACAAATCCGTTATATTGGGTAGCAACTGTTATTGATAGAATAATGCATAGTTCCAACAACACACACAATAGAAGTAAGTGACTCTTTTTTTTGCTAGCAGTTTTTTTCATAATGAAAATCCTTTCTATTCCTTTTTGTTCATGTTATCATGAATTAAGTATATTAATATCATAGTACTACACATATGTAGTACTATAAGATAATAGCACCAGATGAGTGTGCTGTCAAGAGAAAGGGGATACTATGCTTTCAAAATCAGCTATGATGTTGATGGGGTTAATTCAAGAGGCTCCGTTAAATGCTTATGAAATAACAAAGAGGCTGGATTATATGAATGTACGATATTGGTATAATATTGCGGATTCTACGGTATATGCGACATTGAAGACATTGGAGAAGAAAGGATTTATTTACGGTGAGATTGAAAAGGCAGGAAATATGCCGGACAAGACAGTCTATTCTTTAACCGATTCAGGACTTGATGCTTTACTGGAGTCCGTTCGCGGAGCTATTATATCCTTTGATTATGACACAAATATTTTTTCCATTGCCGCATTTTATATCAATGTTCTTGAGCCAGCAGAACAGAAGACACTCTTGGAACAACGAATAAAACTTCTAAGTGAATATGCGGAGGGGTTAAAAAAACAAATGCTGGTATTAAGATCTGATGGACTCGCTGATTATCAATTGGCTAATCTTGAACGACTTTTAGGAATCATTGAAGCAGAGTCCTCAGGAAGCTGCAAAATACTGAAAGCCCTTTGAAATGAGGTAGAAATGGAGAGAACAATGGAGATTAAAGAAAAAATAATTGAAGTGAATGATTATGTTACGAAATCAAATCTTCCGGCCAGTGATTACGTAATTAATCCTTATATAGGATGTCCACATGGTTGTAAGTACTGTTATGCATGCTTTATGAAACGATTCACAAAACATAACGAGGAGTGGGGAACTTTCATTGACATTAAGAAATGTGATAAGCCAATCAATACAAAAAAACTGGAACACAAGTCAGTATTCCTATCATCTGTGACGGATTGCTACAATAAGTTTGAGGACAAGTATTGCATTACACAGAAAATAATAAAGCAATTAGTTGATGTAGATTGCGAATTGGCTATTTCCACGAAGTCCTCTTTGATTTTGCGTGATATTGACCTGTTGAAGCAGTGTAAGAATTTAAAAGTGTCTATGTCAATAAATACGATGGATGAGGAGTTTCGTGCTGATATGGATCATGCAAGCAGTATTGTAGATCGTCTGAATACATTAAAGACTCTGCATGAGAATGGGATTCATGTGGTTCTGTTTATGTCACCTATGTTTCCGCTAATTACAGATTATAAGACAATCATTGAGTGTAGTAAGTCTTATATTGATGAATACTGGTTTGAGAATCTGAACCTACGTGGCAGTTATAAGGAACGTATTCTTCAGTACATACAGGAAAAATACCCACAATATCTCGATACGTATTTGGATATATATAAGAATGGAAGAACAGAGTATTGGGAAGAACTTGCAGAAGAGATTGAGAAATATTGTGAGGAGAATCAAATCGTTCATACCAATTATTTCTATCATTCCAAGCTGGTAAAGGAAAAGCTGATAAGGGAGAAGAAGATAGATATTCCGAAGGGAAAAGAGCAGACACAAAAGGAGAAGGAGAGTGGGTACGACGATTTACTGCACAATATTCATCGATTGCATACAACGATACTTGGAGCAGAGCGAATCCAGAAAAACCTTTCCCTATCCTCGGTGGATGTTGTGGCATGGTGTGCTGCGTTGATTGAAAGGCCGGAAACAGATATCATACGAAGAGGAAAGAATTGGTATGCCAAGAATGGCGATTGCATTATTACAATCAATGCGTATAATTATGGGATTATCACTGCACATAGAAAATAAGAGGTAAGATATGATAATAATGACTGGACAAATCCTGCCATTAAGAATAAAATGTGTAACTAAAAAAGTAAAGAGGGATTATTATGTTCAGGAAGATCTCAAGAGGACTCAATATTTTCGTTTTTGTTGCAGCTACTTTGGCAATTGCAGGTGTCTTTTATGAAGGTATGAAGCTTCAATGGTATGATGTGGTTGGTATACTGATTCTATTCATGGACTATTCTTTTCTGTTGGCCACTGTGATCAATTTAATTGTTGGTAAGGGAAGCAAGTATTATTATTTTGATATCATTTCTGTAGTTGCATTGGTAATTGCATTTGGAATGAAATTTGCAGGAATACCCTATCCAACAATAACACTTGTTATATGGTATTTTTATATTTGGTTTTTATATGGAATACGTATCGGCTGGGCGATAAAGAAATGAAATTTGTGACAAGCAGGAGTATTTACCGGTTGGCTTTGATGCGAAAAAAGACAATGATTATGAACAAAAGATGTTGAGGATGCAATAGAGGATAACATAGGGCAATGGTAAGAATTCATTTTGGTGAATAGACAGACAATATATGAGCAAACACCATATAATGCACGAAAATGCAGACGCCGCTTACAAATGTTAAGAATATGCTAAAATTATTTGCCACATTGAGCGTGAAAACCAAAATATTCTTGGCATAGATATACTATTTGTGTAGAATGAGGTCAAAGGAAATACTAAATATGGTTAAATGGTTGCATGCTATTTGATTGATTATGAGATAGAAGGGGTCTCTTAGTCAGATCAACATGCACTGTTTGATAACCCTGATGCAGATGCATCAGGGATTTTTTATATACAAAATTTGGATTTACTAAATCTGTGACATCATATGAGGGGGGGACGGTTTACTATGCGTAGACGAGTGTTAATTGTAGAAGATCATGATATAAATCGGGCTTTGTTATGCCATATTCTCGAGGATGAGTATGAGACATTAGAAGCCGAGGATGGAGATGTGGCGATGGAGCTTTTGAAAGAAGAGCATGACACCATATCTGCCGTCATATTAGATTTGCTTATGCCCAAAATGAATGGTCTTGAGGTATTGGAACAGATGCAGTCGATACCGGAACTGGCACAGATACCGGTCATTGTGGCAACCGGACAGGATGCACAGGAGTCGGAACGAGAGGCATTGCGTATAGGAGCAATTGAGTATATCATAAAGCCATATGATGCTCAGATCATAAAGCATCGTCTTAGAAATACAATTAAAATGAGAGAACAAGCAGCGATTGTGAACGCGACCAGAAGGGATTCTCTGACGGGTCTGCTTAGCCGTGCTGCTTTTTTTGAGCATACAAAGGAAATGATACATTCAAAACCACCAGGCACCTATGTAATGGCTTGTTTTGATGTAGAGAGATTTAAGGTAATTAATGATCAGTATGGCACAAGAAAAGGTGATGAAGTATTAAAGAGGATTGCACAGGTTTTTGCGGAAGGCTTTGGTTCGGAAGGGGCTATCATATCGAGAGTATGGGCAGATAATTTTGCGGTTCTTTATCCAAAGAGCTTTATTGATTCCGATAAAATCGAAGAGATTCGTCAAAAAGCAGCATTGTTGGATGGCTCTCTTTTACCAATTACCTTTTCCATTGGTCGATATATTGTGGATGATATTCACCTGGATCCCAGTGTGATGTATGACCGCGCGGTTCTTGCAAAAGAGTCTGTAAAGGGAAGATTTGACCAACATATTGCATTTTATAAGGACAGCATGAGGAAACAGATTCTGGACGAACAGGAAATTGTCAGCCAGATGAACCATGCTCTTAAATCTAAACAGTTTGAGGTATGGTATCAACCACAGTTTAATCATGATTCTAGAGCGTTGATTGGCGCAGAAGCACTGGTTCGCTGGCGTCATCCAGAGAGAGGATTGATTTCACCGGGGCTGTTTATTCCAATCTTTGAAAGAAATGGTTTTGTATATGAGGTTGATAAATTCGTATGGGAACAAGCGTGCATCTTCTTAAAAGAAATGAAAAACTCGCCCTTGGGTATTATCCCGGTATCCGTTAACGTGTCACGCTATGATCTGATACGTGAGGATCTGGTATCTACGATAATCAGCTTGGTAAAGAAGTATCGAATTCCGGTTGAAATGTTACGCCTGGAGATTACGGAGTCTGCTTTTTCTTATATGGGAGATCGTATTATCAGTGTGGTAGAGGATTTTAAACGTCATGGTTTTATAGTGGAAATTGACGATTTTGGCAGTGGGTATTCTTCTCTGAATACCTTAAAGGACGTCCCTGCGGATGTTTTGAAATTGGATATGCGTTTTCAAGAAGGAAAACACAATTCCGAACGTGGTGGAAGTATTGTGGAATCTATCGTACGTATGGCAAGATGGATTGGAATGGCTGTCATTGCGGAGGGCGTGGAAGAAGTAGAACAGGCGGATTTTCTGAAATCAATTGGCTGCTATTATATTCAGGGATACCTTTATTCCAAGCCATTACCCAAGGAGGAATATCTGAAGATCATTGAGGATAAGGAATTTACGGAGACGATTCTTAAGATGGAAAAGGTGAAGAACTATGATAACTTTTCTTTTTGGAACCCAAAATCCATTGACTCTTTGATTTTTAACAGTTATGTTGGTGGAGCCTGTGTTTTTGAATATCAAAATGGCAAGGTTGATATTCTGCGGATGAATGATAAGTACGCACAGGTGCTCAGCGGAAGTGAATCAACCTATGTTGATCCGATGAATATTGGGTGGGAGCACTATATGACTGCGGAATCACGCGTTTCGGCCTACAATGCTATTGAGAAGGCAGTTAATGAAAGGTGCGAAGTAACCGATGAAATGGAATTGGTAGGATTTCGTAAACCTGGGGAATCCGCTTTCTTTAAAACATGGCTGCGGTTAATTGCAAGGACAGGGAATCGCTCTATGATCTATTGTCTTATTGAGGATATCACGGAAGAGAAGACTCTGCGTATTAGTGAGAAGAAGTCAGAAATACTGATGGATACGGTACTGTCGAATGTTGCGAGTGGTATTACTGCGACGGTGTTAAATGGAAAAGGAGTGGATTTCCTGTTTTCCAATGATCAGTATTATACAATGATGAAGTATACGAGAAAGCAATTTGAAAAAAAGACTTCGGATATCTATTCCCTGATTCATCCGGATGATCGAGAACGGGTATACGAGAGAGTAAACAGTCTGAAACCTGGAGATGCACCGTGCGTTCTGGAATACCGTGCTGTTTGCCGAGATCGCTCCATTATTAAGGTTCGTATGATGGCTGTGAGTCTGAAGTATCCCGGAAGCGACCAGAACGTCCAGGTAAGCGTCATGGAAGATATTACAGATGAAAGCAGAGAGCGGGATAACCAGATAGAGTTGTTGGAAAATCTCCCATGTGGTGCAGGAATCTTTGAGTTATCGAATAAACAGCTTCATGGTATCTATCTGAATAAGAGATACTGGGAAATGGTTGGACGGTTAGCGGAAGAATTAAGTGATCGTACATTAATAGATGTCGTTATGATGGAGGATCGCTCTTCCTTGGCAATTATGCTACAGAATATTGTGAAATACAGGACAGAGCAGGAATGTGAGATACATATCAGACATAAAGATGGGCATTACATCCCCTTTTTGATACGTGCAAATCTGATGAAGAATAAAGCCGGAAGGTCACTTCTGTATGCAACGTATACATCCATAGAGGAGAATGAAATCACTTTCCGACAGATGATACCTGCCGCATTGGAGATGATGATGGCATCCTCCAGCGACTTGACCTTTGTCAAAGACCGTGTACTGAATTATGTATGTGCCTCAAGAGCCTTTGCGCAAATGGCAGGACTTGAAAATGAAAATGACATCATTGGTAAAAACGATTATGATTTATTTCCAAAGCCTATGGCAGAGAAGTTCCGAGAGGATGATACAAAAGTTCTCGATAGTGGAAAAGCATTGATAGATTACATCGAGAACTTACCGAGTAAGGATGACAGCATGAGATACTCCTGTACCTCCAAGTATTTACTACGAGATTCCGCTGGTGTTATTCTGGGTATTTATGGAGTGGGACGCGATATTACAGAACAAAAGACGGCTAACGAGAAATTGGATCTTATGGAGCATGAGAATCGTAATCGATATGAACACGAAAAACAACTCCGTAAGACACTTATGAAAAATGCAGTCTTGTATTATCAGTTCAATCTTACGACAAACACAGTTGAAGAATATGAGAATCGCTGCCAAAATGATGATAGCGAGAACATGAAGGATGAGCTCAAAGGAACAGATGGTTCTTTGATTATGGATAAGATTTTGCCGGAGGATAGGGAACGCGTTCGTGATACCATTTTTGCAGACGGACTTAGAAAAGCATTTGAACGAGGAGAACGTGAGATATCTATTGTTTATCGCAGAAAAATCGGTGAGCCGGTATATCGTTGGGTTCGAACGGATGTATACATCTTGGAGAAACCGGAGAATGGAGATGTTATTGCATTTTGTTATTGCAGTAATATCGATGATGCCTGGAAGTCTCATATGGCAATTGAGACTATACTGGATGAGGATATTGAGTCTGTAATCTATGTAAATGTAAAGACCGGAGTCGGTGCAATTGCACATATGCTCGAGAAGACCAACTATAATAGGCTTTATGACAAGTTTGATTTCGCAAAAGAAATAGAGAAATGCTGTACAACAATAGTAAAAGAGGAAAGCAGAGAAGAATTTCGAGAGTTCTATCAAATCAAGAATCTGCAGGATAAATTAAATACAAAGAAAACAGTGACGCTTAGTTATCAGATTCAGGATGATGCAGGTATGCATTTGAAAGTCGCAAAAGCATGCTACCTGGATGAAATACGCGACAGCATTGTAATCACCAGACGTGATGTGACGAGTCTCTACCGCAAGGAACAGATACATAAGAAGGAACTTGAAGATGCTGTGAACAGGGCAAATAGAGCCAACAATGCAAAGAGTGATTTCCTTTCACATATGAGTCATGATATTCGTACTCCCTTGAATGCAGTTCTTGCCTTTTCCAACAAAGAACTATGGGAAGGCGCAGATGCGAATAAACTACGAGAGTATTTGGAACGAATCAATGTTTCAGGAGAATATTTGTTAGGAATTGTGAATGATGTTCTGGATATGTCACGAATAGAACAAAATCGAATAGAACTGAACCCGGAACCTTATTCATTGGAAGATTTTCGAAAGACAATACAAAATGTCATAGGTCAACAGAGCCAAAGAAGAGACATTACTTTTACAATGGATACCGAGAAGGTAGACAGTGAAGTCATCCTGGTGGATCGAGTTCGTTTTAATCAGATTTTTATCAATCTTCTATCGAATGCAGTGAAATTTACACGTCATGGTGGACACGTGGAGCTCATAATTCAGGAATTGCCATCCGATGAGCCAGGTATTTCGAGAAAACGTTTTATTGTACAGGATAATGGTATTGGCATGAAAGAGGAGTTCATTCCTCATGCGTTCGAAAGCTTTAATCAAGAGTATCGTAAGGAAGCTTCTGAGAGAAATAATGGAACCGGACTTGGACTGGCAATTGTAAAAGAGCTTGTGTTTTTAATGGGAGGAACCATTTTACTGGAAAGTGAGATGAATAAGGGGACAAGATTTACCCTGGAGTTTTCTTTCGAGATAAAAGAGGAAGCGGATACAAACAGGAAGAGAGTAGAGCCTTCTGATTATCTTGCCTTAAGAGGAGCACGTATTCTTCTTGCAGAGGACAATGAGATTAATACGGAGATTGCAAGAGCACTTCTTGAGAAGGAGGGCTGTATCGTAGACAGGGCAGAGAACGGTAAGGAAGCGTGTCAGATGTACAGAAATTCTTCGAAGGGCTATTATCGGATTATATTAATGGATATTCGAATGCCGATTATGGATGGTATCACAGCTACAAAAGAGATTCGTAGTATGTCTAGAAAGGATGCAAAGGATATTCCGATCATTGCCATGACTGCGGATGCCTTCCAGGACGATGAGAAAAGCGCATATATAGCAGGAATGAATGGACATATTGCGAAACCAATTGATCCTCATAAGCTTTACCGTATGTGCTGCTCATTTTTGCAGAAGTAAGCATTATTTATGAAAGAGTCCGAAACATATCATATTGTTTCGGGCTTTTTTACGGAAAGAAATCAGATAATTACAGGAAAAGGTAGAAATAGTATTAAAAAAATGGTAAAATTACTAGAAGATTCTTTATCGTTTAAGTTGAGATGTGTTACCATCCAGGAGGAAAGACAGTTGATTAAGACAACACAGATTAAGAACGGAATGGTGAAAGGGATAGCGGCGGCAGATCCTAGAATTGTTGCATATAAAGGGATTCCATATGCAGCCCCTCCAATAGGGAGATTTCGTTGGCGTGCACCCCAACCGTGTGAGAACTGGGAAGGAATAAGGGAGTGTTATACCTTTGCACCGATTTCCATGCAGAACATACCGGGAATGGACACAGACAATATTTATACAAATGAATGGAATGTAGATCCAGAGATTCCCATGAGCGAGGATTCTTTATATCTGAATGTTTGGACAAATGCAAAATCGGTACATGACAGACTTCCGGTTTATGTCTTTTATCATGGTGGTGGATTTCAATGGGGCAATACAGCGGAGATGGAATTTGACGGGGAACGGATTGCGAGAAGAGGAATTGTAGTTGTGACGATTGCTTATCGACTGAATGTTTTCGGCTTTTTGGCTCATCCGCTACTGAGAGAAGAGGACACACAAACAACGTTTAATTTTGGACTTCTTGATCAGGAATTTGGGCTCAAATGGGTAAAGGATAATATTGCAGCATTTGGAGGAAATCCGGATCATATTGTTATAGGAGGTCAGTCGGCTGGAGGAGGAAGTGTAGTCTCCCTGCTGGCACGACCGGAAAATAGAGAGTACATACAGGGTGCGGTAGTTGAGAGTGGAGTGTTTAGTGACCCTTTTGTAAAAATGTTTTCTGCGACCTTTGACGAAGCTGTTGAACAGAGCAAGGATTTCTTTGCATATCTGGGAGTAGATACGCTTGAGGAAGCAAGAGCAATACCAGCAGAACAGTTACGAGATCAGAACGAAGCATATGGGAAGCTATGGTTTCCAATCATAGATGGGAGTTTTCAGAAGGACTACTATTGGAACCAGATTAAGTCACATCAATTCCTTGATGTTCCAATTTTAACTGGTTGGAATAGTAATGAGTTTATAACCGGTTCGCAGAACGATACCTTTTGCTCCGTTGAACTGGGAGAACGTCAGCTTTGTCGGTGGAGACAAGAGAATTCCTACTTGTCCGAGCACTATGTATATCAGTTTGGACCATTTATACCGGGAAAGGATCAGCCGGGGGCATTTCATTCGTCTGAATTATGGTTCTTTTTTGAGACTCTGGCAAAGTGTTCGAGAGCATTTACGGGAGAACATTATGATTTGTCGAGAAAGATGTGTGATTACTTGTGCAATTTTATACGCACTGGTAATCCTAATGGAAATGATATGAATGAGGTATCATTACCGGAATGGAAAGCATTTGACAGCGAACGACCAATGACCATGGGCTTTTTTGACAAGGCAATGCAAAGAGTCAGTCCTATGGCAGATAACATGAAGCCTTATATTGATTGGACAGAAGAGCAGAGACAGGTGTCAATAAATTGAGACTATGCGCAATGGCGCTTTATAAAGGAGGATTTACATGAAGAGAAGGGTAATAGTGATGATGGGGGTGGTTTTGGTTTCT
>CAYZUC010000102.1:8189-9933 GCA_964481705.1 uncultured Lachnospiraceae bacterium | reverse complement strand
TGAAAATGAAATCCTTATACGTGATCAGCGTGGTTGCAGCTTTATTTTGTGTTATACTGGTGGTGGACGCAGTCAGTGAGATCAAAATCGATTTGGATGGTACCGTTACAGAACAGGAACAGCAGACACAGGAAGAAAGTAATGATCCGAATGCGTTAGGACTAACGGTAGATACCAATACACTTCCCAGTGTGCTGGATTATGAATGTGAGTTTTATCGTTCTGGAATCCTGGCATTACTACTTTCGATTTTTGCAGTTATTTATGCTTGTGGTGAAAGAGGCTGTGGTTTCTTGAAGAATCTCACCGTATGTGCACCAAAAAAATGGTATATTGTAGTGGCACGAATGTCCTCCATGCTGGTATTTTTCCTTTTGGAGAGCATCCTGACACTGACAGTTATGATGATTACCAATGCTTTGCTGGGAGGATACATGGCAGCCGGCAGTGTGAGTGCCTTTCTTCCGGCTATGTTTCTTCAGCTGCTGCTGCATATGGCACTTACCGCATTTGTTTTTGCAGTAGTAGAGCTGAGCAGAAACAGTATGATTAGTATGATTGTTGGTATTTTTATCAGTATGGGAGTTGGGTCTGTTATCGTATCCGGGATTTGTGATTTTATCGGGAAGTTGACCTCAAGGGAGCTTCCTTTTGCAGGATGGCTGATCTGCACACGTATTAAGATGACGGCACTTCCACTCGATACCGTATTGATACCGGGTACTTTACTTGTTGGCACTCTCACGCTGCTTGGTTATCTGGTTATAAGCAGTCTATTGATTGAGAAGAGGGATTTCTATTAATGAATGATGTACTATTCTGGATAAATCTGATATTGCTTTTCCTTTTGGGAGCGGCAATCCTGTATAACATCCGATATAGACGGCAAATCCAAGAGGTTTGCCGCCAATTGTCGTTTCATCGGCAGGAGAACTCCAATCAGGAGATTCGTGTTCAGGTACGCACACAGGAGATTTTGCAGCTACAGGAACAGATAAATGCTCTGTTTCGGGAAGAGAGCAGAATCCTTATGGAGTATCAGAATGCGGATCAATCACTCAAGGATATGATCACGAACATTTCTCACGATATTCGTACCCCATTAACCAGTATTGACGGCTATTTCCAGTTGTTGTGTCAGACAGAGGAGAAAACGGAACGGGAGAAATATCGCAAGATTATCGAACAGCGTATCGAATCGTTAAGTGAGATATTAGAACAGCTTTTTACTTATGTACGGATTCAGAATCATGGGATTTCCATGGAATTGACAGCATGTGATATGAAGCAGTGTTTATGTGAGAATCTTTTTTCTTTTTATGAGGATTTTAAGAATCATGAGATGGAACCTGAGGTAGTGCTTCCCGAAGAACCGGTCTATCTGCTTGCAGATGTGACTCAGCTTTCACGTATTCTACAGAACATTCTGAAGAATGCTCTGGTTCATGGAAAGGACAAAATCAAGGTTGAACTTAGTGAAAAGAAGGGAAAGCTTATTCTAAACGTATGGAATGGGACAGATGAGACGCACTCCGAGGCACCGGAGCTGGTCTTTGAGCGTTTCTTTCGGGGAGATAAATCCAGAAGCAGTCAGTCCTCGGGATTAGGACTTTGCATTGCCAAGGAATTGACGGAACAGATGAAGGGTACGATTCGCGCTTATTATGAGAGACAGTACTTTGGAATCGAGATTATATTTGACAGGATGGAGAGATAGGTATGGCAAAAATACTGGTCGTTGAAG
>CAYZUC010000102.1:3457-8179 GCA_964481705.1 uncultured Lachnospiraceae bacterium | reverse complement strand
AGGAGATAATAATGAAATTAATTCCCTGCTATGCGAAATGCTTCATAAGGAAGGGATTGAGACAATAAGTGCTTACTCCGGAACCGAAGCAATGATTTATGTAAACCAGAATTCGTTTGCCTGTATTCTTTTGGATTTAATGCTTCCGGGAAAAAGTGGAGAAGAAATTCTGCAGGATATACGGCAGCATTGTAAGACTCCGGTTATCGTAATCTCTGCCAAGGATGATATGGACAATCGTATCGAGCTGCTGTCGCACGGGGCAGATGATTATATTATGAAACCGTTTGATTTGAGAGAGGTATATGCGAGAGTACGACTTCAAATGGGGAAATCTGTGAATGCCGAAAATCATGTCATCCACTATGGAGAGATTCTTTTGGATTCAGAGAAGAGGACCGTAACAATTGGGAATCAGGAACTGAACCTGACAAAGCAGGAATTCAATATCCTGGAGATTTTGATGAAAAATCCACAGAAGGTTTTTTCTAAGCAGGAGCTCTTTGAAAGCGCCTGGGAGGAATACTATTTTGGAGCAGATAAGACAATGAATGTCCATATCAGCAATATTCGTAACAAACTAAAGCAGGTCACAGATATGGAATATATCGACACCGTCTGGGGGATTGGATTTCGTATGGCAACGGTCGATTAATCAGTTACACTGTTAGAAGACCTCTGATAGATTGTGACAGAGCCGTCTTTGATTTTTTCGTAATTTTCCTCTGTCACATATTCCATCAGCCAGCCACCCATTTCATTTTCATTAGGAGCAGGATCGGCTTCTACATCGCCACAGGTATCATATGCTCCGGTGCTTGGATCTACGACAAATATCAATTCCGGGATGCGATCCGGATTCGCCTCATAATAGAGGTCCAGTCTTTTGCTGTTAAAAGTGGTTCGCCAGGTAGTTGGTGCACCACATTTCATATCTGTCACGAGATATCCCCATGGAAGAAGCTTGGTAAAGAAAACATTTCCTGTTCCCCTATCATATTTGCGAATGGTGTTGAGAAGCTCACGATATTTCTCTGCATGCTCGTGTGTAGTATAAAGCCCTTTGGCTGGTCCGTCAGTAATCTCTTCTACAAGTGCGGGAAGAGGAGCGTCACGATAGATGTTGATCATACGGAGAGTGGCAGTCTGTAAAATAGTAACCGCAATTGTGGATATACATAAATAGTATAAAATACGGGAAAGAGAATCGTCTGCGGATAGTTCATCGATAAAGTCCGAGGTGAAACAAATTGCACCGATGGCAGCGATGCTGTGACCAAGTGTCATAATATAGAGATAGCCGTTTGATGAATAACTAAAGACCATGGAAAAGACCATACCCGAAGCGAAGAGCAGGAAGAACAGCTTGTGATTTCGCTTTTTGGTCATAAAGTATAAGGGTAAAGCAAAGAATACCATGGCAGTAAAAATATAACCGGTATGTCCAATGCTGAAGAAGAAATAAACTAAGAAAATAAGGAAGTCAGCGAAGGCTATCCATCTCTTTAAGGAGGGCGTAAGGCGACGTCCAAATACTAAGGTGAAAAGAATCAGCAGATATCCGAAATAGGTACTCTTATGATATACCTCATAGATTGAGAGAAAGAATTTCTTAAAAGGAAAAATCAGACTCGTGGTATGTTCCTCATCCGATAAGACAAAGGTGAGATTATCCAGAATACCTGAAATGCCTGTCCGAGCCAGTATACAGATCACAACGGGGATGGCAAGAATTACAATACCAATCAGTGTATAGGGGAAAATCGGACGAAGTTCTTTTTTTTGAATAGATACAAGAACCAATGCTGCAGCGCAAACGAAATATGCGACTGCCATTGTTGGCAAACAGATGACGGAAGCAGCAAAGGAGACACCGGCGAGTATGAAATATCGACGGACGTGCTCCGTGTAATTTCCAAGACTAAGGAATATAAGCAGCATGCTGAGAAGGTAGAAATCAACGGACAGAGTGTAGTACGACAAAGTCGCAATATTCAGGTGTGCGTAGAACATGACCAGTAGACCGGCACAGAGGGAAACAAAGCGAGAATACTGTTTTCCGATAATCCGGTATGTCAAGATCGCCATCAGATAGGAAAATAGCACAAAGCACGCACGAAAGAACAGTAGAACACCGTCTGACGAGCCGTTGATTAGCAGGAAAAAGCGGTAAAAAGGAAGCAGCAGGAGACTCACCAACTGCGTCGGAAACCATTCATCCTTGAAAAAGGCATCTCCCTGATAAAATCGATTGGTGGTGGAAAAGTAGAAAGTCTCATCCGACCAGCAAAAGCTGTACTGTGCCTTGATAATCAGGACGATAGCACAGAGCGACAGAATGAAATAGGGAAGATAGGGGTTCAATTTTTGCAGTTTCGATTTCATAGGATTCTCCTCAAGCGACTGATTGATGCAGGGATATTGGGTAAAACTATATTGTTCGCTGTTCTAAATTCTAACAAATTATCTTGGAGAATTCAACGAAACTATTGAAAATGGGTGTAAAAGTTCGTATCATACTAATATACTGGGAAAGGTTTGAAGAATAATGAAAAAACAGAGATTACGCACCATAGGTTCCTATATGATACCATCACTTGTGACTCTCATGATTGTCATGGGAGTTTTTATCGTAAAAGGGATTTTTCCCTTTGGAGGTAATCGAATTGATTACTACGATATGGGGCAGACGAATGCGCCGCTTTATTATCATATCTATGATTTTTTGCATGGTAAGGTCTCTCTTTTTTACGATTGGTATATTAACGAAGGGCAAAATCTGGCAATGGGAAGTGCCATTCAGTGGAATATATCCCCATTTAACCTTTTCTTCTTGTTTGTACCAAGGAGCCTGATTCTGGAGAGCTTGTCTTTATTTACCCTGCTTCGCTTGGTGTTTATGTCATTTACGATGTATGTATTTCTTCATTTTGTTCGTAAGGTTCCTTACTTTTGGGAGGTGGTATTCAGTGTAGGATACAGTCTCTGCGGATATGCCATGACGCATTATACGATACCGACTTATCTCGATACTGCGGTTTTTGTTCCGCTTTTAATGCTTGGACTTTATCGTCTGTTAAAAGAGGGAAAAGCATATTTCTATACAATTATGTTGGGCTTTACCATTGCTCTTAGTTACTATCTTGGTTTTATGAATCTCATTTTCATCTTAATGGAAAGCGGATTGTATCTGCTCTTTGTGTTACCGAAAGAGAAGAGAGGAGACCGTGCCTGGAAATTGGGAATTGGTACAATTGCAGGACTGGGTCTGTCCTGCGTGACCTTAATTCCGGCAACTGTGCAGATGTTGGGTTCCACCAGATTCAATTCCAACCTGTCCGGTGGTCTTGCAGAGACATTGTTCTCCATTCTGAATTCCATAGGCGCAGATATGTATTATATGAAATGGTGGCTGCTGTATGGCATGGCACTGCCGGGAATCGTGATCTTATTTGGTATTTGGAAATACCGAAAGGATTGGAAGAAAAATCTATACTGGATACTGGCAGTGTTTATTCCTGCTTCGTTGATTCCGGTTGAAAGTATTAATATCCTATGGCATTTTGGCACGTATTATCATTATCCCGTACGATGTGGATATCTGATCCCTTTTGCTGTGCTAACTGCCGCCGCTTACTATATGCAAAGACTTCATGAGGATGGAGAGGTAAAAGCAAGACTTCGCCCGGTTACGGCAATCGTTGGTATTATTTTTGCAGTAGTCCTCTCGGCAGTCTTACTATCTGCATATTTACGTCACGAGCTATGGCAGGTGGGAGATTTCTTCCCGGTTACGGTGGTATTCTTTTTGACCATGCTGCTATGCTATGCAATCATCTTTTTTACAAAGGGACGAAGGTTCTGCTGTCTGGCGGTATTCCTTCTGCTCATGGAGTGGATGGCAGGGGCTTATGTCAGTTACGGTGTACCGCATTATACCACCGGTTTTGACGGAGACCCTGAGCAATCCGGAGAATATGTAATCCTTGCAAATCAAATAAAAAAAGATTTGCCAATTGAAGAATCCTTTTTGGACCGAATCAAGAACCCGGATACAGAGTTGAACACGAATTATTCCATGATCTTGAATCGTGCTACGGTTACTGGATGGGCGAATACCGTAGGCTCAGCGCAGCAGGATGCTGCCAGCTGTTTTGGATACGGAACACACTTTATGCGGATTTTGGACTCTGGTGGAACGTTCTTCACAGATTCGCTGCTGAATGTCAAGGATATTGTTGCAGCAGCTCCGTGTGATTATGCAAATGGAGTATACACCAATGTGGCTGAAAATGATAAATTCACTTTGTATCAGAATGAGATGTCACTTCCCTTTGGAATGACAGTTTCGTCTTCTTTACGTGATTTTGATGTGTATACGAGTGAACCCGTGAAGATTCAAAATGCATTCTACAAGGCTCTCACACAGGATGAGAAGGCAGGTAATATCGCAGAACATGTCAAAAATCCCAGAAAAGAGAAGAATTTTGCAGTAACTGCAGATGGCTGGAAGGCTCTCTATATGCGTGGCGGTGAATTTGATGAGATACGGATCAATGGTGAGACGATTGTCATTCCCAGTATATCAGAGTTGGATCAGACGGCTTATCCTGCCTGGTTTAATTCCAATGTGGTATGTCTCGGTACCTTTCGTGATGAGACGATAGAAGTAGAGGTATTAGGAGACAAGATGCCGGATTTGTTTGTGCTTGACTTGACAAA
>CAYZUC010000102.1:0-3447 GCA_964481705.1 uncultured Lachnospiraceae bacterium | reverse complement strand
CCTACCGAGCTTACTCGGTTCAGGAACGGGCAGGAAAGAACAGTTTACACTTTACGGTTCCGGGAACGGCAGAACGGGACATGGTTCTTTTACCAATCAACTATGACAAGGGTTGGAGCGTAAAAATCAATGGAGAAAAGACTTCTGACGTATTTCGGGTTTCTGGTCTTTTTACTGGAATTCTTTTGAAAGAGGGAGAAAACGTTGTAGATATGAGATATAGTTCTCCCGGAAGAAACGCTGGTCTTTTTGTGACATTTATGGTATCTCTTCTTGTGTTTGGGTGCTGGATGCTTGGTAAGCGTTTTGAGGGAGGAGAATGGGGAATCCCACAATGGATTTTGCGTGTTTCCTCTGCTTTGGTTCAGTTCGTATGGTGGATTTTTGCTGTGTGTCTATACCTCATTCCCTGCATCTGGCTTCTTGTTCATGAGGTTGTAAAAAGACTGTAATTTTGCTATACTGTAAGAATGCAAGCAGGGATTAAAAATGCGCGTAACGCGCTTCGAAATGAATAGGAGTTCATAATTATGAAGGTTGTAATTCTAGCAGGTGGATTGGGTACGAGAATATCAGAGGAAAGCCATCTTAAGCCAAAGCCGATGATTGAGATCGGAGAAAGACCGATTCTCTGGCATATCATGAAGGAGTATTCTTACTATGGATTTCATGATTTTATCATTTGCCTTGGATATAAACAGCATATTGTAAAGGAGTTTTTTGCAGATTACTATTTGCATAGCTCAGATGTTACATTTGATCTTGCGAATAATAATATGCAGGTTCATAACAATACGTCGGAGCCTTGGAAGGTTACGCTTGTTGACACCGGACTTAAGACAATGACCGGAGGACGGATCAAAAGGATTCGAGATTATGTAGGTGACGAGACATTTATGTTAACCTATGGAGACGGTGTTGCGAATGTGGATATGAAAAAGCTTCTCGAGTTTCATCGTTCTCATGGGAAAATTGGAACCTTGACGGCGATTGGATTGGATGAGCGTTTTGGCGTACTTGGAGTTGATGAAAACGATACCATTCATACCTTCCATGAAAAGATCAACAATGAGAGAAACAGCGTAAATGGCGGATATATGGTTTTTGAACCGGCCATCTTTGACTATATTGAGGGAGATACCACAGTATTTGAGAAAGAGCCATTATCACGACTGGCAGAGGAAGGTCAGCTGAAAGCGTATCAGCATCATGGGTTCTGGCAGTGTATGGATACTCAGAGAGAAAAGGAAAAGCTGGAACAGATGTGGGCATCCGGTAATGCACCGTGGAAAGTGTGGGATTGATGATGAACTTGGATTTTTACAGAGGGAAAAAAGTGTTTATTACAGGGCATACCGGATTCAAGGGTACCTGGCTGTGTGAGGTTTTGCTGCATGCAGGTGCTGAAGTGACCGGCTATGCGCTGGAGGCACCTACGGATCCCTCTCTTTTTGCGTTGAGTGGTATGGAGAAGCGAATCCATTCTATCATTGGCGATGTACGTGATTTTGGATTGCTGTCCTCCAGCATGAAGGAGGCAGCTCCCGAGATTGTTTTCCATCTGGCTGCACAGCCTCTCGTACGGGAATCCTATCGAGAACCGATGGTTACGTATGAGACGAATGTTATGGGTACGGTTCACGTATTGGAGAGTGTGCGTCAGTGTGGGAGTGTGAGGTCTTTCCTGAATGTGACGACAGATAAGGTGTACTATAACGATGAGAGAAACATTGGATTTCAAGAGGATGACAAGCTGGATGGATACGATCCCTATTCTAACAGTAAGTCTTGCTCCGAGCTTGTGACCCACAGCTATCAGAAATCCTTTCTGCAGGAGATGGGGATTGCAGTTTCTACTGCAAGAGCCGGCAATGTCATAGGGGGCGGAGATTTTGCGGCAGATCGGATTGTACCGGATTGCGTGAGAGCAGCGGAAAAGGGTGAGAGCATTATCGTCCGACACCCGGAATCAACACGTCCGTTCCAGCATGTACTGGAACCACTGTATGCTTATCTGATGATTGCTATGGCTCAGTATAAAGACAGGAAATATGCAGGATATTATAATGTGGGACCAGATGATAAGGATTGTGTGACAACTGGAGAGCTGGTTGACATTTTTGTTCATAAGTGGGGACAGGGACTTAGATGGGAGAATCGTTCGGATGGAGGTCCGCACGAGGCTAATTTCCTTAAGCTGAATTGTGATTTGCTAAAGAAGACATTTGGATGGACTCCAAGGTGGGATGTGGAGACTGCTATTGATAAAACCGTAGAGTGGAGTAAGGTCTATTTGCAGGGAGGTTCCATTCCGGAGATCCTGGATGCTCAGATTGAAGAGTATTTACGAGGTTAAGCAAGAATGAATATGCATTTTGTATAGGGACATCCGCAGGGATATCCGTACAGACGAAGATTATATATTGAGGAGAAAAAGTATGTTTGAACAGAAAAGTGAGGCACAGGCCAGAGAAGAGATTTTATCTATGGTGGCAGAGTATGCAAGGACTTACCATAAGCAGCAGGAGGATTTTCATGAGGGTGACCGTATTCCTTATGCCAGTCGCGTATACGATGAGAAGGAGATGGTAAATCTGGTTGACAGCTCACTGGAATTCTGGTTGACTTCCGGCAGATATACCGATGAATTTGAGAAGAAATTATCAGAGTATTTGGGAGTGAAATTCTGTTCGCTGGTTAATTCCGGCTCTTCTGCAAACCTGATCGCTTTCATGTCGCTTACTTCCCCGCTTTTAGGAGAGCGCGCAATCAGACGTGGTGACGAGGTCATTACGGTGGCAGCAGGATTTCCAACCACTGTGACTCCCGTGATTCAATTTGGTGCGATTCCGGTATTTGTAGACGTTACTATTCCACAGTACAATATTGATGTGACAAAATTAGAAGAAGCATATTCGGACAGGACAAAGGCAGTTATGATTGCTCATACACTTGGTAATCCCTTTGATTTAAGAGCCGTTCGTGAGTTCTGCGATCGCCATGGGCTTTGGCTGGTAGAGGATAATTGTGATGCACTTGGATCAAAGTATACTTTGGATGGAGAAGAGAAATATACGGGAACGATTGGTGACATTGGTACCAGTAGTTTCTATCCTCCTCATCATATGACGATGGGGGAAGGCGGAGCTGTTTATACCAATCAGGCTTTGCTGAACAAATGTATTCGTTCCTTCCGCGATTGGGGAAGAGATTGTGTATGTCCTTCTGGAAGGGACAATCTCTGCGGTCATCGTTTTGATAAACAATATGGAGAGCTGCCGCTGGGGTATGATCATAAATATGTCTATTCCCATTTTGGCTATAATCTGAAGGCAACTGATCTGCAGGCGGCCATCGGATGTGCACAGCTTGAGAAGTTTCCTTCATTTGTCGAGCGGAGGCGTAAGAATTTTGCCCGTCTGGTAAAGGAACTCGTAGACATGGAGG
>CAYZUC010000101.1:0-10108 GCA_964481705.1 uncultured Lachnospiraceae bacterium | reverse complement strand
TTGATTAAATTATAACATAATATCCTTTAATAATCTATGAATATTATATAAATAATAAGATAAAGTCACACTTTCTGTTTTACAGAAAAGGTGGTAAAATGTTATCATGTTTATGGAAAGATGAGGAAATTATGATGAGCGATAATTGTTCAAAGGATTGTAACAGCTGTAGTGAAACCTGTAAAGATAGAAAGAGCTTTTTGGAGAAGCCACACGATAAAAGTCACGTTAAGAATATAATAGGGATTGTGAGTGGAAAAGGTGGAGTAGGAAAGAGTCTGGTTACATCTTTGATGGCGGTCAGGACGGCACGTATGGGTAAGTCGGTAGCGATTTTAGATGCAGATATTACCGGACCATCCATTCCAAAGTCTTTTGGACTTACAGAACGAGCTGTCGGAGATGAGGAAGGGTTATACCCTGTTAAGACACAGAATGGGATATCTGTTATGTCGCTTAACCTTCTTACGGAAAATGAGACAGATCCGGTTGTTTGGAGAGGACCGATTATTGCAGGCACAGTCAAGCAGTTTTGGACAGGTGTCATTTGGGGCGATATTGATTATATGTTCATTGATATGCCACCAGGAACAGGTGATGTGCCATTAACAGTATTCCAATCTATTCCAATTGATGGTATTATACTGGTAGCTTCACCGCAGGAGCTGGTTGGTATGATTGTGGAGAAAGCTGTGAATATGGCAGCAATGATGAATATCCCGGTTCTGGGTATGGTAGAGAATATGAGCTATGCGATATGTCCGGACTGCGGAAGGAAGATTTCGGTCTTTGGAGAGAGTCATCTTGAGGAGATAGCGGAGAAGCATGGAATCCCGACGATTGCACGTATTCCGATAGATTCCAGGCTTTCAGCAGCATGTGATGCAGGCGAGATTGAAGATACAGATGGAGACTGGCTGGAGGATTTTAATAAGACGATTCTGTCATCGATGGTGAAGGAGAGGACTTTGCAATGAGATATCAGGCAGTTGTATTTGATATGGATGGCGTAATCTTCGATTCCGAAAGACTTGTTTTGAAAGGTTGGAAAAAGGCAGCTGAGAAATGGGGTATTGATAACATTGAAGACGTATTTTATCAATGTATTGGTGTGAATCGAGTTGTGACCAGAGAGATATTTCTAACAGCATATGGAGCTGATTTCCCATATGAAGAATTCCGTGCATATGGGTCAAAGTTCTTTCAACAGGAATGTGTGGACGGAGTTGTTCCGATGAAACCGGGAGTGAGAGAATTACTTGGTTATCTAAGGGACAAGGGTTATCGTATTGGGTTGGCATCATCCACTCGTCACGAAGTGGTTTCCCAAGAGATAGAAGCGGCAGGATTGTCTTCCTTGTTTGATCAGCTTACCTGTGGGGATATGACAAAGAGGAGTAAACCGGAGCCTGATATCTTTCTGCTGGCATGTGAGAAACTGGGAGTAAAGCCGGAGAATGCGATTGCTATTGAAGATTCCTATAATGGGGTTCGTGCAGCAAATCGTGCCGGCATGATGGCGATTATGGTGCCGGATTTGGTTCCGCCAGACGATGAGATGAGGGAATTGGCGGGAGAAATTATGGTGGATTTATTTGCGGTAAAAGACTGGATACAAGAGTTTGATTTTGATGACCTAAGTAATGAAATGTGCTTTACGCGAACTTAAGACTTGTATGAGAGGTACGCGAGAATGGAGATTGCATGATTCGGAGAATGGTAAAGGAAGATCTGACAGAGTGTGCAAGGATATTGTGTGCGGTTTATAACACACAAACATGGGGATGCCGCTGGAGTCTGGCCAAAGCATATGGATATCTGGAGGATTACTTTGATGCAAAGAAATTTATCGGCTTTGTATCACTGGAGGATGGAAGGTTGTGTGGTGCAATTTTCTGTCATGAAAAGATTTGCTGGAACAATAATGAAGTTTTTTTGGATGAAATGTTCGTGAATCCGGAAAAGCAGAGAAACGGACATGGTACATTATTGATAAAGGCTGTAGAAGATCTGATTCGTACAGATGGATTGGGTGGATTTACGCTTCTTTCGAACCGTAACTCCACGGTACTGAAATTCTATCATAGAAATAAATTTAGCGATGGTGAGCATGTGTTATCCCTTTACAAGATTGTGGGAGCTGAGGCAGAAGAGGCAGACGAGGAACCTCAAGAAGAGTCCGACGATACAAGGGCACCTATACAGACAGCCGAAAAGGAGCAGGAACCTGTAAATCCTGCCAGCAGGTTGGCAGCTTTCGCGGCGGGAGCCGATATCAAAGAGCCAATGCCTGCACCAAAACCAATGACTGCACCAAAACCAATGCCTGCACCAAAACCAATGCCCGTACCCAAGCCTGCTGTTACAGCGGACTTATCAGAGCATGATAATAGAGGAGTTTGAAGGGGTTATGGAGATTTTAGGTATATTTTTGGGGGCTTGTGTTATTATTACTCCTTTTCTGCTTTTGGCAGTTGATTTTATTTTCTTCCTCAAACAGAAAGAGAGCTTTGTATTTGAAGTAACAGCATTTCTAATTGCGGCAGTATATATGATGTTAGGTTATGGAGTATGGGATACCAGAGAGTATTCGGAAGCACTTAATCAGTATACACAGCCAAATGTACATGAACCATTTAACAGCCATTACTTATGGATATTGGTTGTATTGATGCTTATTGGTCTTATCTGTTATCTTGTCTTAAAATTTTCGAGAGAAAAGCTTCCCCCGTTAGTCGAAGTTTTTCTGCTGTCAGGAGTTTATCTGGGTTGCGTGATTAACTTGTTATGCGTGTTTCAGCTGTTTTGTGGTGCAAGACCGGAAGGGAAACACATGGGATTTGTTGATGTATTTTGCATTACAGCCTTGTGTTCGGTGCCTCTTATTTATTTCTGTCATGTTGTTGACCTGTTGCTGCATTTGATTCGGGAGAGAGCAGAAAAACAAGAGACAATCCAGTATGAGAATTCATTCATGCAACAGATTAATATGTGGTTCTTAAAGGGAGCAAATCAATTTTGGGCAGCATTGATTTTGATGATTCCTCTTCTGGCTTTGTTTTTGATGATTCTTTGTCTGTTTGGTCAACAACCAGATAGTATTGTTTTGGCATTTACCAAGACAAGCGACTGGGTATTATCAAAAGAGGTTGCACCGCCCCCATTGGCAGTGGATGAACATTACTTGTGTACTGTTTCTCTGCGGGGACATAAGAAGCTGGTTAAGCCGATACGTTGCGGGATTCGACGCGGACAGAAGATTATAGTGAATCGCCAATTATGTGTGGCGAATGCCTTTGAACAGCTGATTATGGAGCGGACACCGCGATTTCATAGAGCACTTCGGAGCTTCTATGATACCTATGGATATCCAATTTCAAAGCATATTTCTAGTGCATGGAGAGCAGATATTACATATTTGATTATGAAACCCTTGGAATGGTTTTTTGTCACAGTATTATATCTGTTTGATACGGATCCTGAGACCCGAATCTGCAAGCAGTATTTACCCTTACCTTGAAAAGAAAAAATGGAGTATGGTATTATTTACCTTAAGAAATAAGCAGCATAGAATTGCAAATTAATAAAACACGTAAGAATGGAGAGTATTATGAAACAAATTCATTGGTTATTAAAATGTCTGGTAATAGGTTTGATTCTATCGGTTTGTTCTGTTGTTCCAGTCCACGCGGAAGAAACACTATCGGAAAATCAGGTAAATGCCGCGAGGAGAGGTGTCCATCAGATTAATCTTGTTTATGTGGATGATGCCGGAAAAAGCCATATCGTTCAAGGGGGAAGCGGATTCCTGATTGGGGATGGTGAAGAATCTCAGAATGTCATCACAAATAACCATGTTATTACTATGACAAAGGATACCAGAAAAGCAGTACGCAAGTACTTTGGAATCAGTGATGAAGATATTGATGGTAAAATGGAGATACAAGTAGTTGTCAAGAGGGATGTTGTCCTGAAAGCAACTATGGTCGCTAACAGTGAAGAAATGGATTTTGCAATCCTAAAGATGGATCAAAAGATATTTGATAAAGACCCATTGATAATGAATCCGGATCCGGAAGCGTCGACAGAGACACAGACGGTATATGCTCTGGGATTTCCTGCTGTGATAGAATTGTTCCAGGACAACTCTTTCTATACCAGTGATGATGTAGCGATTACGAAAGGAATTATATCGAAGAAGACATCGATTGATGGTGTGAAGTACATACAACATAGTGCAGCAATAACAGAGGGTAACTCCGGTGGCCCATTAATCAATGAAAATGGTGAAGTAGTGGGACTGAATCAGGCATCTGTAGATGAGACATATTTTTATTCCATACAAATAGATGAGGTAACTTCGGTATTGGATGCACTGGGGGTATCCTATTCTCTGCCTCCTGAGGAGGTAATTCCAGTCGATAAAACACCATTAACGGATGAGATTACTAAGCTGGAAGGTTTGGATGTAGAAAAGTACACAAAAGAATCCATGCTGGCTATTTCTGAGAATGTTGCGCATGCCAAGAGTGTTTTGGAACAGCCTGAGGTTACACAGGCACAGGTTGATGAGGAGACGAGGATTCTGACAGCTGCGGAGACTACGCTTGTAATAAGGACTACAAATTGGTGGTTAGTTTTATCTGTATGTCTGGCTTGTGTTTTGCTCTGTATTTTTGTGATATTTGTGATATATAAGATTCGTAAGAGCGTCCGGGATAAAAAGGAAAAGAAGCAACAAGCAGAGATAAAAGACCTTCAGGAGAAAATGAAGCTGCCGGAAAAGAATATCATACCAAAACCGGTTGATAATCACTATTTTCCGGAGAATAACCTTGGAGAGACAAGTGTTCTTGACGGAGGCGGCTCAGCGTTTGAGACTACCGTATTGGATCAGGAGATGGGAGTCATGGGAACTCTTATACGAAGTAAGAATGGTGAGAATATTATCATCAGTCGACCGTTATTCCGAATTGGAAAGGACAAGAGCAAAGTAGAGTATTGTATTTCTGATAATTCTTCTGTAAGTAGAACGCATGCAAATATCATTCGTAAGAATGATGGCTACTATCTGATGGATTTAAACACAACGAATGGCACCTATATAAATGGTAGAAGACTCAATTCGGAGCAGGAAGTCAAGTTGTCGAGCGGAGATAAGATTAAACTCTCCAATGAAGAATTTGAATTTAGAATGTAGAGGAATGATATTTGTATATTTTGTATATTATACGAAAATAATTTATACTATTTCACCAAATTGTATAAAGTGACGAAAATGTTTCGGAATTATGTTTACATTATGACAGTAATATGGTATATTATGGAAGGTTTAGTTAGTGACTACTAGTATACAAAAAGAAAAACAAAAGGAGAAAAGACATGAGAATCGGTTGTGATTACACTGCTGTACAGACAGCAAATACCAAGTTAAATGGTGCTATCGGTGATTATTCCCATTTTGAGAGTACTTACAATTCCTTGAAGAGTGATATTCCTGCTAATTGGGAGGGTGAAGAGGCAGACGCATGCCTGACAACACTTGAAGAGGCTACTGCAGATGTTACCAAATTAAAAAATCTTCTTAACGAAATGGAACAGTGGATTTCTACATTAAAGAAGAACTTTGAAGAGAATGAAGCGGCAGGACGTCAATTCTATACATCAATGAGAGGCTAGTTCAAAGCGTTACAAGTTTATCGAAGAGCAGGATGGAAACACGGCTCATAGTACCTACATAAAATGCTTTGGAAGGAAGATAGAGTTAATGCGCAGAAAATGCGCAGGAATGGAGGATATCATGGGATCAGGAGTAATGAGGGTCGAAAAAGACCAACTTGAAAATATAGGAAACGACTTACAAAAAGCAGGGGTTCAGCTCTTTGCAACTCTTGGGGATGTTAAGAATGTTGTAGATATGATTAATAATGGAGCATTTGAAGGAGACGCTGCTGATTATTTCGTAAGCTCTTTCCGTATGATTCAGCCTAAGCTTGATAATTTTGCACAGTGGATGCAGAGCATGGGCAAATCTATCGTTACATCAGCCGAGAACAGTGCTGAAATTGATCGTGCTGGAAAAGATGCTATCATTCAGTAATTGATTGAGACTTTAAATAGTAACAAAAAGCAGGCATGTTCATCGTAACAGTCTGCTTTTTTTGAGAACGAATGTAAGTAGAAATACCAAGATATGGGAGGAGGACAAACATGAGTGACACTCAGGAAGAAGCACGAAAAGAAGCAAGAAGAGCGGCTTTGCGTGCAGAAATAGCAAGATTGAAAGGTATTTTAGCAACCCTTCAGGATTGTTTGGATAAGCTTACCACTCAGATAGAAAGACTGGAGGAGAATATTATTGATGTTGAATCATCATATGATCTTTCTGTTAATGAGACGTGGGTTGGAAGTACATATAAAAAGGGAAGTGGAATTAAAAAGGAACTTCATGGGAAATTAAAGAACTATGATGGCGAAATGGAAGACCTAAAAGCACAAATCAGACTTGCTATTACCAAGGTTGAGGAGATGATTCGCCTGAAAGAAGAAGAACTGGCATCCATATAAGCATATAGATGTTTGAATTGGAGGAAATGGAGGGAAATAGGGATGAGCACACCTACAAAGATAGATATCCCAGTTTATGAAGATATAGTAAAGAGAATGGGTGAAAATGCAGTTGACTTAAAGGTTGATGTAAATAAAGTTCTGGAAGGAAAAGCTTCTACAAATGGAACATGGACAATGGAGAGCTTTTTTGGAGCTGAATCCAGATTTGCACTGGAATTGACAAAATACAGCGAGCATGTGATTAACAAAGTGGTACCGACACTTATGGATACAAAGGACGAATTTATCGAAATAGACAGAGAAGCAAAATGTGTAATTAGTAGTTAGGAGGGAAATATGAACGATAATTTGTTCTGGAGACAAAAAGAAGTTAGAAATCATTTTGATAATGTGGAATCTCTTCTAGAGAAGTTTAGAGAGGTAGCTGCGCAGCAACTTAAAATATATCATGAGTTTATTACGACACCTGATTTTACAGGTGATTTGGCTGAGAGTGCAAAGAAATACATTAATGAAATGGAATGCTCAATGATTAATCTCTATTTGAGGGCACGTTCGGAGTTGGCTGAAGAGCACACAAAAATCTGTCAGGAATTCAAAGACGAGGTTGATACTTCATCTGAAGCAGTCATCTATACAAGCAGTCTGGAAAAAATAATTAAGGATTTTGATAGTTATCATGAAGAGTTTGATGGCGTAGAGAAGGAAGTTGATGCCATTATGACGAAGCTTGAGACAGTCAGTGAGTATGGTCCGTTCACAAAACCCAATCCTTATCCGGTAGATAATAAGTTCCGTGAGTTTGTTGGGAGCGCCATGTATATAGGTTCCTTTATGGAGGAGGGATTTGTTCCCACGACACTGAAGAATTTTAGAACGTTTGATTATATGCATAAAAACGATATTAATAACAGCGTATTTATGGAGTATTTTGAAACAGTCAAAAAGATCCGTGAAGAGGCAGAAACAAAGCTCGGCAGAAGGAATGTAAGGACTCCCCAGGCTTATAAAGAATGCGAAATCATTATTGATCCGAATGCAATGCAGGATTTGAATAAGGAAGTTAAGTGTTCGTTGGAGCAGATGCTAATGAACGCAGATATGCTGCAGGTATGGTATAGCTGTTGTCTGACAGAAACAGATCGTCAATTTCTGGAACTTCTGATGCAGGGGACAGCAGAAAGCTACGAAGCAGCATTTAATATTAACCCAAATGATCTTTCTCCTGCAATGGCGTTGGTTATGTATCAATACAGTAAATTACTGGTTAAGTCAGGGGATGAAGAACTCTTAAAGGCCTTTATGAATGGGCTGATAAAATCAGAAGGGCATATGTATTATGGAGAGTATGAAACAAGTACATATCTCGAGAAGTATTTGGAGCTCTTTACTGTAGCATCGTACACCGAACTTGAGGGGATGGCAGCACTTCTTGCAACCCTTGATCCTCAAAGCTCCGAATATGCCAAACTTAGAGAAGATTACGAGGATATACTGGCAATGGTTGGTTTTTATTCTTCCTTCCAGTATTCGATGGACAACCTTAGAAATCTGAATCAGGAAAATATTACTCCTGAGATTACAGAAATTACTTTTGATGATCACGAAGCAAGATATGTAATTAATCATTACTCAAATCGAACGGGAGAACGTGTGGATGAGGTGATATTTGTTGATTCCGTTATGAATGGTGAGAATTACTCCGGTAAATTGACGCAAAGCGAGTTACAAGCACTACAGCAACAACAGGAAACAGCTATGGTTAATTTCTTGAGTTCCATTATTTCTGATGTAGGAATAAGTGTCCTTGCTACAGCGATGCCTGAGGTTGCAGTGGGAGTTGGTCTTCTTGCGATGCTGCTTAATGGAAAGGCAGGAACGATTCGCGGACTGACTAATATTTCTCAGTCTCAAATTCTAAATACACATCTCAAGTATGGAAACATTGTAGTAAGTGATGCAATTAACAGTTATTTGTCCTTTATCCATAGTGGGGAAGCATTGAGCGGAAAAGAGAAGGATGTTTATATGTCATGGTTTGGAATGGGTATTTATACAGAGTATTCTTCTGAAGATGGTAGTCTTACACATAATGGGTTTTCTTATGTGGGAGCATGTAATCCGGATGTACTTGCCCGTATGAATCTTTGGGAGCAAGAAGGTTTGGGAGGCTGGCTCGATAACTGGGGGTCTCGTAAGGATGAGGACGGAAATCTGATTATTCATAATGAAGACGATCTTTGGGAAGAGGTACAAAAGAGTAAATATGGATTTAGTGATGAAGTCTTGGAGGATTGCCATACACTGATATATGGAGGCGACAATATGTTTGAGGATATGACAATGACACGTTTTATAAATGCGGTTGAAGCATTAACTCAGGCTGCTAAATTGGATGAAGAAGCATTACGTGTTGAATTTTTGTCTGATTTAAAGGGGTAACAAATGAATAAACAAAAAGTATATTTGATCATAATCTCAGTTATTGCGGTTGCTTGCTTCTTTATCAGTGGAGTTATGTTTTACCGTTATGAGACGTTCTATAAACCAATCGTGATGAATGGAAAACAGATATTTGAAACGTCTATGACGCCTGATATTGAATTTGATGAGTATGAGGAGGGCACCAGCGGCTCTGGTAATGTGTGTTTGGTATCAAAGGGTAGTCCTGGCGGTGATTACTTTATTTATCCTGATAAGTATGTTGTGACCCATCAGCTTGATGCGATTCAATACGAAAGAAATAATCGTAAATATATGCTATACCGGCAGGCTGTTATTGACTTATACGGAATTCAATCCAATAAGGTTGAGAAGAGTTATCATATTGAAGATTTAATAGAGCAATATGCGAAAGGCTATGTTTGGCAAGGCGATTTGGATTATTGGGAAAGCAATGGAGAACTGTACATTGTTGTGTGGTTATTGTCTCCAAATGATAGCAAAGGTAATTTGTATTTATGCATTAATATGGAAAACGATGAAGTATCACTGCGAACAAAAGATAGCTCTCCCGCCGTCTTTGAGGTAACAGATGAGGCTCAAAGCTTCATTAATGGAAGTCACATTTTTGACTATACAACAGGGTTTTTAAAAGCCAATGGATTTAACGAAGATGACTTACGTATTTACGGTGAAGACTATATTGGTAACTATGTAAGGGTTCGAATTGCTCAAAGTAAATTGCCCCAAAACAACTCAAAACTATATCAGGAGTTTCCCGGTCTTTGTGAATACCAAGGGGAAGGAGATAACTGGGTAACGCTTATTTTTCGAGATTTATCATCCCCCATCGAAGTACTTGATATGCTACTGGAAGATGGAACTGAAATCTCCTATCAAGATTGTAAGTTGGATTCTTCGCTAACAAAAGATCATAACGAGCATATCTTTGGGGATTATGAAGAGTTTCTGAAATATTATTGATATATATATTAATGTAAGACAATCATATCATTTGGATATGATTGTTTTACGGTGAAAAGAAAGTAAGCATTATATGAGGAGAGTGTAACAATGATAGGTGGCAGAAATAAGC
>CAYZUC010000100.1:0-10167 GCA_964481705.1 uncultured Lachnospiraceae bacterium | reverse complement strand
ATCGTACTTTCAACTTCAATGGTACCGTTCATCATAGTAACCAATTCTTTTACGATTGCCAACCCCAGTCCGGTACCTTGATTCTTCTCCGAGGTCTCCCTACGATACTCCTGGCTGAAGCCTTCAAAGGCATGCGGAAGAAAATCTTCACTCATACCAATTCCATTATCACGAACGATAAACTGTTGTCGCACTACGCCCGCTTCCTCCGAAAGCTTACGGATTAACAGCTCTACTTTACCACCTTTTTTTGTAAACTTAACAGCATTGGAAAGCAGATTAATAAAAATCTGGTTAAACCGAACCTTATCAATCCAAATGGGCGAGATATCCTCCTCAAAATAATCCAGACTGAATTCAATCTTCCTCTTCTTACTTAATTCATCAATGAAGTTGCTTATTGTCGTGGTAAACTCATCAAATGTATAGATGGTTGGCATCAGCACAATCTTGTTTTGCTCAATCTTTGACATATCGAGTACATCATTGATAATTCCCAAAAGGTAGTCGCCGGATAGATTAATCTTACGTAGATTTTCCCTAAGCCTTTTCTCTCCGGCTCCAATCAGCATCTCTTCATTTGAAAACGCAAGAACTGCATTTAATGGTGTCCGAATGTCATGACTCATTTGAGACAGGAATTCACTTTTTGCCCTGTTCGCTTCATTTGCCTTTTTCATAGCAGCTTCCAGAACTCTTCTCTGCTCCTGTTCCTCTTCGTAAAGAGTTGTGATATCTTGCCTTACCAAAACAATTTCTTCCTTAGACTCATCCAGATAATAAGCCCTGGAAAGCTTTCTGCATATCTTTCCAAACTCCCGCATCTGATAGGTAATACTGCATTTCTTTGTATGCTTTAACTGCTCACATAGCTCATGAACCTTAAAGAAATCAACAAATAAATCGCGTTCTTCTGCAAGTACGAGCTTTTGTCCAATAGACCGATACTTTTCCTCAAAACAAAACAGATGATGATTCTCTGCATCCTCTTTTTCTCCACGATTATGTGCAATATGAGCAAGTCCGGTTTTAACATGTAAAACCGTTACTGACTCAATTTCATCATCCATAACTGTCTCAATGGCAATTTGTTCTCGCTTTCTTAAATCAATATCATGACAATGAAGAAATGCAATCACTTCCCCACTATCAGGCTTCTCCATGATCGTACATCTTGTTTCCACCCAGATAAATTCCTCCGAATTCACTTTTCTGCGATATTGTAAAGAAAGATTCTTGATACCTTTCCTGTAGCTTTCCAGCAGAGCCTTTGAGAAAATAGTATCCCTGACTATTTCTTTATCATCCGGATGAACATTCTCGAGAAGCATCTTTCTTCGCTCTTCTCCAGTCTTTTCAAATTTGCGAACCCCATCACCCTTTAGATAGCGAAAAAAGTACTCTTCTACAATTCCTGTCGTTATATTCAGCTGGTAATAGAAAATCGAATTACTCACCAGTTCATGGCGCAAACGTATTTCGTTCTCATAGCGAAGCCTATTCTCTTTTTCCAGCCTGTTTAGCTTCAACTCGGCCTTCTTTTGCTCCGTCACATCCAGCATTACCGTATTTATTATGACCTTGTTCCCCGTTCTTTCTATCTGCGAACCAAGAAGCGTAAGCCAACGATAGCCACCACTTTTATGTATCACACGGTAACTCAATTCCAATGATTTTCCACCATTCATTAGTTCCAATAGCTTTGTTTTTATCATAGGTAAATCACTTCGATAGACATAACGAAGAGGATTATCCGTTCCGTCATTGTCTTCCGGTGTAAAACCGGTAATCCCATAAACTCCGTCCGATAAATACAGCATACGGACACCCCCCGGGGTGACCTCAAAGGTCGCCAGTCCTCCCGGAATGCTGTCCGTAAGCAATTTGAGCTTTTGATAAGCATCGTTATCCTTTTCTTTCCTCATGCTCCCCCCACTTCCTTATTTGCGCACGAGTTCCTGCATTGTCTTTATCAGCTTCTCTCGATCAATCGGCTTCGTAATATAGTTATTCACTCCTGCCTTCCACGCCTGTCGTATATCCTCCTTGTATCCATTCGCTGAAACTCCAATAATAGGCAGCTTTGCATCTGTTCTTCCAGAATCACGGATCACTGTAGTCGCTCGGATACCATCCATATTGGGCATTCTCATATCCATGAGAATACAATCGAACTTATTCACCGGACTCTCGAGAAAAATCTTCACTGCCTCTTCACCATCAGCAGCCTCTTCATAGGTCATTCCCTCATGATTCAACATGGCACTCAATATGGTACGGTTCAAATCATTATCTTCCGCAATCAGAATATGACACCCCGCTAATGATACCGTATGTGTCTGTTCCTCTTCCTCCGCAGCCTTTTCCATTTCAGCCGCCTCCGAAATATCATTCACAATTAACGACATTTGCTCAATCGCATTTGTCATTTGTTCCATTGCATCCTTCAACTTCTTTGGATCCTCATCCTTGCCATAATCTTCTGCAAGTTTGCGAAGCACTCCCATAGGATTGTGCATCTCATGTGCTATGTGTGTCAGATAACCACTTTTTTCCTTATTTGCCTGCTGAACGAGCGTCAGCTTCTCCTCCGTGCTCTGCAGCTTTTGAATGCCAATCTTCTGCGTCGTGGTGTCTACTAATGTAATGACACAGCCCAGAATCTTATTCTCCGTAGAACGGTATGGAGCAACACGCATTAGAAATGTCTTATTCTTGCTGGTGGTCACCTCTCTCTCATCCGGAACCAGCGTCTTCAAAACATTATCACAGATTTCCGATATATCAATCGTCGGAAAATGATACGAAATGAACTTCAAAGATCTTCCAATATCATGATCCATAACACTGAATTCTGTCGTAACATAATCGGTATATCTCCTTAAATTCAGCTTATTATCTACAAAAATAATACCAATCAACGTAGTTGACAGGAAGTTAGCAATATCATCATTCAAATCATTGAGCTCTGTCATTTTTAACTGATACTCCGAGTTTACCGTATAAAGCTCTTCATTGACGGACTGTAACTCTTCATTTGAACTCTGTAGCTCCTCATTAGCTGTCAGTAACTCTTCGTTAGCTGCCTGTAATTCCTCGTTGACGCATTCCTGTTCTGCGATGCTTCGATCCAGCTTTCCCTGAACATCCAACAGTTCCTGTTCAAGGTCAGTAATTCTCTGAGATGACACGCGATCGATCTCATAAGGAACAGCATTTTCCAAGTTACCACGCTGCTGCATCTCTGAAAAGATTAATGCAAAAAGATTTTCTTCTCCACCATTCTTATCCCCAACCGGCATTGCAGTCAGGTTAATAATCGAATCCTCACGCTCACCTTTAAAATGAATGTCCCTATACTGCACCTTCATATTCGTATCACGTGATTCCTTCAGTAGAGTAGAGACCGGAACCTTCAACCCTTCTGTAATAACATCATAAATCAGATTGCTGAACTTACCTACCGAGATATGGACATAATTACTGTTCTCCCCGAAGATATGTATAATCTCATTCTTTTTATTTACAATCAAACAAGCCGGCATAAATTGCTCCAGCAAAGAAAGATCAATGAGTTCTTCAGATTTGACACTTACTGCTCCCGGAAGTGCCTGACGTACAAATCTGTCATCAATCTCATCGGTCAAATCCTCCTCGAGGAAATTTGTCTGAAGATATGGCACGAATTTCGTTCCGGCGATCTTGACATCCTTACGATGTGTGAATATCTTGGAAACTGCATCAACAACTGGGAACGCCTCGGTAAAAGCACCAATCGCTTCCGACTTGCCAAGGAACAGATATCCACCTTCTTTTAATGCTGAGTGAAAAATTGCAAATAAATCATTCTGTAAAACAACCTGAAAATAAATCAGCATATTTCTACAGGAAATCAAATCCAGCTTTCCAAAAGGAGGATCCTGAAATACATTGTGAGGAGAAAAAACAATCATCTTTCTCAAATCACGATTAACCGTATACGTATTATTCGTATGTGTAAAATATCTGGAAAGTCTCACAGGAGAGACATTATCGATAATACTGTCTCCATAGACACCCTTACCTGCAATCGTAATGGATTCCACATCCAGATCAGTCGCAAAAATCTTGACGTTACGTCTCATTTTCAGCGTCTCCATCACCTCGAGAAACATAATGGCAATAGAGTAAGCTTCTTCACCGGTAGAACATCCGGCTACCCAAACACGAATCGTCTCTTCCTTACTGCTCTTCATTACAATATTCTGAATTGCTTCTTCCTTCAGTGCCTGGAAAAACTCCGGATCACGGAAGAAATTCGTCACTCCAATTAAAACCTCCTTAGAAAGTGTCTTCACCTCAGTCGGCGTATCATACAGATACTCCACATAATCAGCCAGCGTATCCTTATGAGTCAGCATCATACGACGCTCTATTCTACGAATGATAGTGGACTTTTTATAATGGGTAAAGTTAACATTGCTGACCTTCTTTAAGACATAGTAAATCTTCTTCATCAACTCATCATCAATTTGTCGCTCTGTCTTAAAGTTCATCATTTCAAGCATTTTAAAAGCATTCGCAATATGCATCAATTCCAAGGCTATGCCCTCGGGACTCAGCTGCGCATCAACAAGACCTGTCCTCATCGCACTTCTTGGCATACCATCAAACTTGGCGGTATCATAATCCTGAACCAGAATCATACCGTCATTTTCCTTGATCTTCTTAATACCATTGGTACCATCCGACCCTGTACCAGATAGTACAACCGCAATCGCACCTGCCTGCGCTTCCTCCGCCAGTGATTTAAAAAACAAATCAATAGGAAGGTTCAGCTCATGCTCATTTTGTGATGTAAGGATAATCTTACCACGCGAAATACGCATGTTTTTACCTGGTTGTATGATATATACACAGTTTGGCTTAACATCCATGCCTTCTTCTACTTCCATAACAGGCATCTCAGTATACTTACCCAAAATTTCGCTCAACATACTCTTATAATCGGGAGAGAGATGTTGGACAATCAAATATGGAAATCCGGTATTCGCCGGTAACGCCATCAGCAGTTTTTGAAGAGCCTCCAAGCCTCCTGCCGACGCGCCGATTCCTACAATGTAATGCTTTGGCTCCATAATCTCTTTGATAGATTCCTGACTCGTTTTCTTAGCTGTCTTCTTTTTACTCTCTATCTTGCTATCATCTACCTGTTTATCTTTTCGTTCTTTTGTTTCCGTCTGATCACTTTTCGACTGTTTGTTTTTCTTCTCTTCACTTTTCGTGTGTTCACTTTTCGTGTGTTCACTTTTCGTGTGTTCACTTTTTATTTTTTCGTTTATCTTATCCATCTTATGTATCCCCCCGCCTCTAATGTGATAATACGTCCATATGATTCTGAATCACTGCAATGATATCCTTATAATAGCGAACCACCACCTGATAAGACTCCTCAATCTCATCCCTACCGCCTGACCGAAGCAGCACGACCAGATTCGAAATACTATAGCTTAATGGAATCAATCCCAGATTTGCAGTCAGCCCCTTCAAAGCATGTGCTGCAGTGACTGCCGCCTCTATATCTTGATCGCGAATCGCCACACTCAAACTGTTCATTGTATGATCTACTAAAAACTGAGCCAACAGCGAACAATATAAATCCTCATCTCCTGCAAGCCTCTTTAATGCCCCTTCAACATCCGTCTCCTCCAACACAAGACAATCATATAATTTTTTATCCATAAAGCTCTAACATCCCCCTAAAAATTGTTTCCTAATATTTATTTTTCTATCAAATTAACTTACTATTTCTATTTTATTATGTGCACCAAGATTTGTAAAGTCCTCAAAATAGAGGTTCCCAAATCTGTCCGTTTATCATTCCCCCAAGGTTTCCTCACACCAATCAATCACTGCTTGATCTGACAAAACGCCTCTCCTTAGCACCGCACGTAAAAACCGCTTCCGCTCAGGCGTAATACTCGGTTCCCCGTTCTGCAGCTTTTCAAGCATTTCTTGATATTTCTCTATCTTTTTTTCATGAAGCGCTTTATAATCCATGAGCATTTTCTTGATTTGTTCCGACGATTGATTACTGGAAAAAATGAATTTCAACATAAATTCTGAACGCATAGGTTGTGGTTCTGTATTCTCCAAGAGCCAGCAATTCAATTCTTCCTTTCCCTTTTCTGTAATCTGGTATTGAATCTTGCCATCACTTTCCTGCTGTTCAACGGTGCTGATCATCCCTTTGTCAGACAGCACCTTTAATGTCGGGTAAATATGTCCATAGTTTTCATTCCAGAATCCGGTCAAAACGGTATCACAGTACTTCTTTATATCATATCCCGTACTGGGTGTAATGTTTAAAATCCCCAGTATTGCATACATAGACTTATTCCTGATTGCCACTTCTCTTTTCCTCCTTTTAACTGCAGAACATGAATACTCATACCATGCGAATACTATACTATGTAAAGGCAGCAATACTTTCAAATAGCTTTTCAAAAAAATTCATAGATTGAATGCGGAAAACTCCACTCTTATAACCTGAATACTCTCCAATTCCCTTTAAAACAATCGTAGCATTTCCTTTATTTACATTGTTGTAGCAGCCTTCAACGATATAATCTTTTCCATATTCTAGCTGTTTCTTGCCAATTTTAACAATGATGTCTTTTGCATCTGGCGATATAGCTTCACCATTGTATTGATGGGTTCGTATTTTGACTTTAGCTTTTTTCATTGTTTGACGAACTACATGGTATTGTACAGCCAGCTCTCCAGTATAATTACCGCATCCCTCCAATGTAACGCGGACCACTGCTCCCATAGGAAGGTCATTCTTCTTTCGAAATGTTATAAATTGTCCAGCTTTTTCATAAATGTAGCTTCTATACGTGAGTTTCTTATAGTCCTTTCCCATTTGAAGACGCTTCCCATTCGCTGCATCAAAAATAAGAGGGCTTGAAGTATAATTACCTGCTTTTCCTAAGTATGGTACATCAGATACTTTTATTGTACACGAACTAAGTTTTGCCGCTACGATTATAAATTGACGGGTTGTTTTCAAACCTTTATAATTCCCTCTTCCTGTCACAATCACTTCCGCTGTCCCGCATTTCTTGTTCTTTTTATACTTTACCACATAATCTCGGCCTTCATATAGTCTGATTCCATTCATGGACACAAGTAAATTATGCAGGGTTGTACCATCTTTTTCATAAGCGACTTCAAATCCGTCCTCACTTGATAAATCAAAGGATTTCGTTATGTTAGGTACTACCCGGAAGGTCTTTTTCACACTTCCGGTATAATTTCCTTTACCCAAGAATAATACAGTAGCTGTGCCAACATTTTTATTGTTTGCGTAAACAATATCAAAATCCGATCTAGTAAGTGGTCTGTCTTTGTAACGAATGGAGCATTGAGATATTTGTTGTTCCGTAAACGATATTTCATTTCCGGTGTATACCATAGTCGACGGAAGTCCTTTTACTTTGACTTTTGACATCGGTACCGGAGTAAATTTCTCGTTATAATATATCGGTTTCTGTATCGTGCCAACAAAGTTGCCTATACCCGAGAATGTTAATATTCCATTCGCTTGAGAATATACATAATCCTTTTTTCTTTCAGTACGACTCCATTATAAATCAGCTGTGGTGTGAATTCGGAAGGAAGCTTTGCAGTATTCACAGTAATGGAATTCTCCCTTACTTCTGCCGCTGAAATGCTTGCTCTCTTAATCTCAAATTTTCCCTTATCCTTTCCTGTGTAATTTCCTTTTCCCTTCACCTGAACAATTGCCGTTCCGACATTTCGATTATTTCGATAGGAAATAGAATAATCTATATCTTTTCGAAGGAGTTTATCCCCATTACAAACCTCTATCGCTGGAGTAATTGCACCTCCTGCATAAGTATAGCCTGCTTTGGATAATCCACGAATCCAGATTCCACTCTTATGCTCCGGATTATCCTCAGGTTTGTCTCCTGGATTGTCGCCTGGATCATCTCCCGGATCATCTCCTCCTTCACTACGGATTCTGAGATTGCCATATTGATATGAGAATATATAATCCGCGCCTGCATCCGCACCACTTCCGATAATTCTGAAATTACCGACATGTAAAGAATTCTCTACCTCACAAGTAATTATCGGTGCACGCAAAAGGGTATCTCCACTCAATAGGCCTTCTATCCTATATTCCCACGTTGCAGGGATTTCATTTCCAGACATTAACTCCACATCGTTAATAATCACGGACGCATAGATTTGATAAATACTAAAATCATAGTAATAACGATTGCTAAAATCTCCATCCTGAGAAGATACATTCAATGTCAATGTGTAAGTGCCTGCATGAACAGGAGCTTCCTCACTTAAGGCATATCTTTCACCCGATGTAAGCGTACCAGAATATAAATATTGAATCTCCATCTGATCTGTTACATCCCCAACACCATCCTCCATAAATATCGGTGTACCATGATATCTATAAGCATTACCATTGTAAGATACAGAAGGAGCACTAATTCCTGATATTGTCACTAGTCCCATTGTCTCCCCATCGCCCGGATAACCATCACGATATAACGTAATGCTCTCCGATACATTTGGAATACCATGCACGATATCGTCCGCTCCGCGATACCATTCTCTATCATTCCCATATTGCTCCGTAACTGCACAATGGGTTGGACATCGCAAAATCTTCAACGAGCCGGGAATCATTCCCGTCATGCTGGTACTATTACTCATATCAAAAGAGCTTAAATCCAAGGTTTCCAGAGCATAACACTCATAGAACATAAACTGCAAATCTGAATTTCTTACATCGAGACTCGTTACATTTACTTGTTTTAATGCTGAGCATGCCTCAAACATACCACCATAATTACAATTACCTGTTGATACAAAATGACTCAAATCAAGACTCTTAACCTTAGAACACCTTGCAAACATAGACCGCATATCTGTCACGCATGATGTGTCAAAACCAGAAACATCAATAACAGACATATTCTCACAGCCAGAAAACATATATGACATCGTTGTTACCTTCGAAGTATCAAAATTGCTCAAATTTAACGACTGTAAAGAAGTACATCCATAAAAAAGAGAAGCCATGTCAGTGACATTTTCCGTGCTAAAATTACGCAAATCAAGACTTGTAAGACTGCTGCATTCTGAGAACATGTTTCTCATTGTAGTTACATTCCCTGTATCTAAATAATCGACCGCAAGATTATTGAGTTTACGGCATCGGTTAAACATAGTAGTCATGTCTGTTACGGAATGCGTATCCATAGTACTTAAATCAATATAGGGAAGTCTGTAACAGCCTGTAAACATAGAGGTCATATCTAATACTCGTGATGTATCAAGTCCGGACAAATCAACCGAAGTCAAATTCTTGCATCCTGCAAACATATATCTTGTTGTAGTTAATTTATCCAGATTAATCTGGGCGCTCTTGATTTTATCCGCATATTCGTACCAAGGAGCATTGGAATAGTAATTACTTACATAATTACCATGTCCTATTACCGTAAGCTTTCCAAATCCATCAATCTCCCAATGTATTCCTCCATCCCAATTACTTATATTTCCCTGCGCAACAATCCCAGGACTTCCGATTTGTAGTGTACCATTCTCATATCTGATACTGTAATTATTACCGGCGTTCGCACCTGTAGGTATGATTTCAAATAATCCTTCTGTCTGTGTATTATCTGCACGACATTGAAAAGAAGGTTCCGTAATAAACACATCCCCTTCCATAAGTCCATCCACACGACAGGAAAACTGTGGTAAAGATGCTCCCTTTTCCACTTGTATGTCATTCGCTTTAATCCGAATTATCTGTGGAACGATAGAAAAAGAGTATTTACATAACCCCTCATATCCTTCTGTACTATCGGACACCTTAATCGTCAAGAAATAAACACCCGCCTCGGAAGGTGCAATATCCGTTTCCTCATAGGCCTGTCCGCCCCTCAATGTTCCGGAGTAAATATAATCCAGACTTACGGAATCGGTTACTATGTTACCACTTGCATTTCGTACCACTGCTGTACCGCTGTATGTATATGGTGTTTTGCGATAACTGCCACCTGATATCGTAATACCGTAAGTACTCAATCACCAGTACCTTATAAATCATACCATATTCATGAGATAATT
>CAYZUC010000099.1:7188-10360 GCA_964481705.1 uncultured Lachnospiraceae bacterium | reverse complement strand
ATGACCCATAATAGATAAGCGACTTCCATTACAACTGCCAGGCCGAATAAAATAATTCCCATATGATTCTCCATTCCTGTGCGTCGATTGCACATCTCAAGTTTGTTTTCCTTTGATGTGGTCAATATATCATCTTACCGGTTAGCCGCCAACCTTTTCGAGGATAAGTTGCATTCAGAAAGGATAAGTTGCATCATTGTGTTTCCTTATCATTTTCAATTATTTTAATTATCGTAAGGCTTTCCAGCCAGGTCTTTCCACTTTTTCTGCGTACGTTTAAGTCATTCATACACACAGAATGTATGGGAATTGCCTCACCATCCTCAGTCCCCTGGAAATTCATCGTTCCAACAGCACTGATTACATATGGATTCCCTGACTCTTCCCCTATATATAACATAGCATGTCCCGGAAAATACAAGCAGGAACCAACCGGAATCTCATGGATAATTTCAAGCTTCTCCTCATCGGATAAACCGTCGAGGTTCAATGTCCTGCACTTCATAGCCATCTGTCCGCTTGTATTGCGGGCAAATTGTAATCCAAAGCAGCGATAGATTTCCATAATATACTGTGAACAATCTCTGCTTTCAAAGGTTCCGCCCCAGCCATAGCGTTCCCCATGGGACGCAAATGCAAGACGGAGTACATTTTGCCTTGTATAGTTGAGATAACCAAGGCTCACAGAATGATAAGCAGGAATAAACGCTTTTTTAAATTGAATCTTCCCACGGAGTCCCCTCCTTGGAATTTTAACTGCATATACATCCAGCGGAGTTCTGCCATCCCGAGTCATACCATCGTTTCCCGTTTCAGCCAGTGCCAATTTATCTCCCATGGTTAATTCCAGCTCACTGACATCGGGGTCTGACGTATCCACATCCAAACGGAATCGGTTCTCTGTAATCATAAGAAACTCTTCTTCCTGAATCGCTTTCCAATCACGGTATGAATCACACACGGCAATATTCTCCGTTTTTACCCAGCCACTGCAATAGCTTGTCAGTATATATGTCCAATTCCCATCCATACTCGTATGAATCGCAATAATTGGTTCATTTAAAAGAATGGAACTGTTTTGGAGCAGGTCAAACAAAGGCAGTTTCTCATCATCATATACTGCCTTATCCGTCGGAAGAATTCTTACAGAACCTCTTTTCACGCTGAATCCATATTGTACCTTATGCGATTTGGATACCTTCTCTCGAGCGATATTCTCCTCTATGTCCGAGTAGAATCCAGGATTCACCTTCTCACCCATATAATAGCCATCGCTCTCCGGTGCTTTGGAATACTCCAATAGCTGTAAAATAGCTTCTTTGGGAATTTCGGAAATCTCCGGGTGGTTATAATAATATGCAAAATCTGTTTCCTTACCATCCGAAATGAACTTTTTATTAAATTCTTCTATTTCCTCTGTGGACATTACAATGTCATTGGGGTTTTGACATCTCTCTATCCAATACTCCACCTGAAGCATCGGTGCTGTTACATTCACAGCCTTCTTACTCACTTCCGGAAGTTTTGTATAGTTCGTCTTCCAGCCGAAATCTCCCGATACCGATTTTTGTTTCTTCAATTCCATAAGCTCCAGATACTGCTTTGCACGAACTTTAACATTATTCTGGAGATTCCGATAAAAAAAGGAGGACTCATATCCAGACAGAGACCCCTGTTCCTGTCCTGTTTCAATGGAAGGATAGTCTTTCTCCTCCACTCCTGTTATCTTCAAGGTACCACTTTTTTCGTCCAGATATGCACCACAGAAGTTCGGAATTTCCTCCGAAAGCTTCCCTTTTCCATCATAGAAACATGCTCCAATATTCTGAACTGCTTCTGCCGGAGTCGCATCCGTTTTCCAATTCAGGGGGTTAATTCCCGCAGATATCTCGGTCGAAGCAGCTGAAGCAGCTGACGATTCATTCTCACAGGAAAAGGAAATAATGCATCCGGTATCCGCTTCTCCACGAGCCATTCTCAGATGAGGATATGCCTTCAATTCACTCTCTGTCACATTTGTTCCTATCGCATACGCTGCAATCAGTTTTTCCCGTTCCTCCTCCTCTGGCAGACAGTCCTTTACCAGTTTCATAACGAGCTCCGCTCCTTCTGAAGAGCCGGCTATTATATAGGGACGTCCATGATTCAGGTGCTTACGATAATACTGAAAAGCTGCTTTCACATCTCGATATGCCAGAGCCTTGTATCTTGACTGTTCCTTCTCTGACAGACCCGAAATACCCCAAGCCGTCTGTCTATAGAAAGGTGCATAGAAATTGGCCGTTTCATCATAAATGCCCTTCTCAGAATTTACGATCCTCACAAATTCCTGTTTTTGAGCCTGATCCTTGCTATCAAAATTATAATTACCCTCCTGTCCCATGATAAAAGAGGGCGCTATATAAAAGACATCCAATTCTTTCGTTACCGTATCCGGAAGATACGCCCACCGGTTCTTCATCCAATAACTATTAAGCAATTGAATCGCTAATAAAACGCAAAGACTGATTGCTGCAAGCAATATGATTCCTATGATGATATGTGACTTTTTCCATTCTCTTTTTTTCTTTTCCTTCATGTATCAAACCTCCAAATAAATCGCCTGCAACATTTCTCTATTATAACACAGAAATCTATGAAAATGATATTGACAATGGCATAAGAGTTCTTTTATAATAACATTGTTATATAACGTTGTTATTATAAAAAGGAGAATCCTATGCCCCCAAGACCAAAGGTACCAAAGGAACTAATAATTAATACGGCTTTCGAGCTCACGCGTCAGTTTGGCTTCGAAAAGGTTACTGCCCGCATGCTTGCCGCAGAATTGAATTGTTCTACACAGCCTATCTTTCATGTGTTTCAGAACATGGAGGAATTAAAACATGAGGTTTACCTAAAAACAAAGACCTTTTTTGAAGGTTATATGCTGCAGCCATCGAAGGACGTGAATACTCCGTATTTTCTCAGTATGGGCCTTCGTTACATTGAACTGGCCAGAAAGGAGAAGCACCTTTTTCAGCTTCTTTGTATGTCTGACAGCTCTGGTGAGATTACGAGTCTATACAGTATAGCTGAGCATCTTCCAGTCCCCATCGACCCGGATGTTTTTGTAAAGACCTGGATTTTTACGCATGGTGTGGCATCTATCGTGTCTACGAACTCCAGCAGC
>CAYZUC010000099.1:0-7178 GCA_964481705.1 uncultured Lachnospiraceae bacterium | reverse complement strand
ATCCGAAGAATTTTAACAGAAGCCTGTACCAGTTTCACAAAAAAGTAAGCCCTGTGGCAGCAAACTTGATATGCGCTGAAAGATACGCAGAAATGGAGAATTGTATGAAACAAATCATTCGAAAAGAAAGAGTCTATTTATTTGCCCCAAGCACGTGTGTGGCAACCGTTGTCACAATAAAGAAAGCAAACATTCATACAAGCGATTTGGAAGCATTAAAGAAAGCAATTCAAATAGCAGTTGATAAAAACGAGATTTTACACTCCAATATCAGTATTGAGAAAGATGGAAGTGCTTTCTATAAAACAGAAGTCTCTGACATGCCAATTAACGTTTCTATTACCGTTTCTAACTCCGGATGGGAACAAATTGTTTCCGAACAGACTAAAATCCGTTTTTCCATTGAAAATGGTGAAACCATTCGTTTCTATCTATTGCCCGATGAGAATACCATACAGCTCCTCATTCTAAGCCACCATCTGGTTGGTGATGGTCTGTCCATTAGTTACCTTGTCGAAGATATCATGAATGCTCTGATTGGAAGAGAAATTCCGTTTCGTCCCATTCAGTTACTCACAAATCCCGGTAATCACCCTAAGGCAGTTCCTTTCATTACTCGTTTTATGCTACGTGGTCTAAATAAATCCTGGAAGAAAAGTGAGGTACTCTTCTCCTTTGCTGATAGCCAACGAATCTTCAATCAGTATTGGAAGGAGCACCGTATCCATGTGTGTTCCGAAGTAATAGAGGAAAATGCACAGAATGGATTATTAGACTTTTGTAAACAAAATAATGTGACCCTAAACAGTCTTCTGCTCACAGTACTCTTTCAGGTTCAGCCCGAAAACACCGATATCGGAGTGTCTGTAAACCTACGAGACGCAGATCATATACATACAATGGGTAATTATGCAACAGCAGTTACAGCAAACAGTCTGCAGAGAAAAGACATCTGTTTTACTGATCAGGTTAAAAATGTCCATCAACAGTTCTACAGATGTCTCGATAATGAAAAGAAGAAATACTTTCTTATGCAATTTATGGATGAGATATCCGATACCTTAATTGATGCATCGTTTTTCTCTGTATATGATAATTTCGATAATCGCTTTGCCGGTATGGCTTCCAAAATGTTTGGTTATCAACACCATCCTGAGGGAGTAGGATTCTCAAATCTCACACGAGTTCCGATTGCCAGTCAATATGGTGATTACCAATTATGGAACTATGGATGTGTCCCTCCTCTTTTTTCAAACCTAAAAAGGATGTTTGGTGCGTCTACAATAAGTAATAGGCTGACTCTCACTTATTGTATTGCTGATGATGAATCCTTGACAAAGGAAATTGCACGATTTGATTTACTCATTCAGTCATTAAAAGAGGTTTTATGCTCTCTTGGCATCTCCTGACAATAATGCAAGAGGCTCCTCTTTTAGATTTCTCCATGCACTGGTTCCGGAAATCAATGCTGTAAAGAAGAAAAGTAACAGGAACGATATCGATGTGACCAAAAGCTCCCCGTTCATCACCTGCTCAATTTCTTCTCCCAGATCAATCGCACCAACACTGTATCTCCTGCTGAATATTTCTGAGCTTCCCAGCCTGTTGGCAGCAGCTCCTGTCAGGAAGTAGCCACCCAGACAGCCAATGATACAGCCAATTGCTGCAACCAGTAGTATTCCGGTCAGAAGCGAGCTTAGACATTCCCTCTTACTGCAGCCAAGACTCCTCTCTATGGCAGTACGACGTTTCTGACCGGATATCATCATGTTGCTGAAGAATATCAAAACCAGAATTGTCATCAGAACCCCCGCCCCAAACAGCAACAGGGCCATCTGTTCCATCTGCTTCAGTCCATCTTCCAGCTTGGAATAACCCCTGTCATAAAAATGAACATCTACGTCCTTTATACCCTTTTTATTCCACACCTCCATGAATTCATCAATGGTTCCGTTTGGAATTCGGAATGAGGTATTAAACGGACTGACATAATCTCCATAGTTGCTGATATTGTCTCCATCATCCACCGTAATGGATTTCTTTGGAATAATGATTTCATTCTCATGTAGGCAGTATCTTTCATCCGTTCCCCCTGTTGGCAGCATATTATAGATTCCAACCACTTCATAATCTGCTTCAAAGAAAGGCTCGTAAACCTCTCCTTTTGCAGTAATGGAGCAATCTCCCCATTCAACTGCCGGAGTAGAACTATAATTTGCACATCGTAACGGCAATGTCAGAACGTCCCCTACCTTAATCTGATTATTTATTGCAAAGAAATACGAAACCATACAGGTCTTTGTTCCTTCCGAAAAATCCTCCGCAGTTAAGGCTCTGCCCTCGGCAATTGCTACATTCTGGTCATAAAATGGCATCATAACACTTAAATCATTTGTCGCGGTAACCGGAAAAGAATGTACTAACATATCCATTTCCTTTGCAAAAGAATCCCAGTATTTATCATGTCCTTTTGCGTAATACTCCTCATTAACCTCCTCTAATCCCTTTCCCGTCATATCGTGGGGTATCCGTGTCCCATCAGCCGTTGCCTGCGTAGAGAACGGTCCCGCCCCTGGCATATATTCAATTATGGGAGCCGATTTTTGATCCCAGTTGTGTGGTAATCCCTGATACAGGCACATCACATAGGTTTTATCTGCATACATCATCTCCGGATGTGGATTATGATGATCGCAAAACAGGATGTCATCGACATTAAGCTGATAGACACACGACAGTACTCTTGATTTATAGAACATCTTCGGTCCATCCGGTATACAATCCTCAGAAGGAGATGCCTCAACAATAACATCATTACCCAAATACATGTTGCCCTTCGTAATGTTATACTGCGGCAGATATGCCTTGTAAAAAGGTCTTCTTTCCGGTTCCGTAATATACTCGATTCCCTCTTCCCTTGTAGGCAAATCAGAGAGTGAGAAAACTTTCCCGTAATTCTTGCGATTATAGTAGGAATAATCCTTCGTTTCTGCACTGTAGATTGCTTCTGTCGAATAATTGATTGGCTTCTGCTCTACCGTTCCTATGGTAATAAAGGTATTTTTATAGTGATCCAGATTCTTTTTACACTGCACAACAAGATTGGAGCCAAGACAGATTAACAGGGCACATAATGAAATGAGTCCAAAGAACAGAACTGTCCTTGTTTTCATCCTGAGCAGCTGTCTGATACTATTACGCATCTTCACTACCGCCTTTCTCATGCGTCAATTGCCCATCACTCATTCGGTATATTTCATCTGCCTCCGCAGCGACAGCCGGATTATGAGTTATGACAATAACGGTATAGCCGTCTTCATGTGCCAATCCTTTGAGCAGTTCTACAATACGATTTTCATTTTCCGTATCCAGATTACCGGTAGGTTCATCCGCCAACAATATCTGACCGCCTGCTGCCAGTGCTCTGGCTATTGCAACTCTTTGTTGTTCTCCACCACTCATCATCAAAGGATATTGTCGATAGATTTTATCCGGAAGCCCCACCTTTGTCAGGTATTCCTTTGCACGCTTTGCTGCCTCTGCCCGCTTCATTTTTCTCATTTCCATTGGATACATAACATTCTCACCAGCTGTTAACAATGGGAAAAGCTGAAATGACTGATATACAACGGAAGCAGTCCTTCTCCTGTACTCATCTCTGTTAATCTTACCCAAATCCTCATCACCAACCATGATTCTGCCATCATCTGCTACATCGAGTCCTGCAAGCAGTGACAGTAATGTCGTCTTACCGCTTCCTGATTTACCAACAATGGCATACATTTTTGACTCCTCAAAGGTACAGCTCACATCCTGCACCGCATGTACCGTCTGATATTTCGTTCTATAGGAATAATTCACATTTTCTACTTTTATCCTCATTTCGTTACCCTCTCCTAATCGTTTTTGCTCAAAACAGACATAACACTCAGCTTCTTAAGTGATGAAAGTGCAGCAACTGTACCAATGATGTAAAACAACAAGAATACAAGTGCTGTGATAAATAAGACATACCACACTGTCTTTAAGAAAATCAGACTAATCAAAATTCCAAAAACACTTCCTGATACAGCAATCACTGCATATCCCAAGCAAAGCTGATAGAGACTTTCTCCATGGCTTTGCCCTAATGAGCGCATAATTGCGTATTCTGCTGTTCTCCCTTTCATAAGCAGTACTGCAATTACAAAACCGATGCATAACACCGCAATGCATAAGAACGGCAATAGTATAATAAGCAGATTCTGGTTACTAATCAGCTGTTCTGCTGAATTGATAAAGATCTCATCCTTCACGGTAAGCGCATATCCGTCATATTCCATTTTTGCAGAGAAAACAACAGGTTGAAATCCAATATCATGCATCTCCTGTTTGAACTCATTAATCTGAAACGGGTCCTTCACTTTAAAAGAACAGGTATCTGCAAAAAATTCTACTCCATTCTCATCAAACAGCTTCTGGACAGTACCAAGTGGAAACACAACATCTGGCTTTGTACTCGTCCCAATGTATTCATTCATATGCATGGAACCGACTATTTTGTAGGAACTGCACTCCAATGGGTCAATAAAAATCTGATGGTTTTCTTCATAACGATAGTTATAGGAAGTGATATCAATGGTATCTCCTATCTGCAGTTTTTCCTTTCTTAAAAGATTGTCATCAATAATACAGATTCTCTCATCCGAGTCAAAGAATGTATCACGGTATCTCTCATCCTGAAATGACAATTCTTCCTGCTTTAACCCCGGTATGCCTGCAATACTGTTACTTCCGGTAACAAAATACCTGAGTTTTTCAAAGTACTCATCCTCCCCAAATTCCCCAAATCCGATTTTCAATCTCGCAGTGACCACCGGATCCTTAATGTATTGGGAATTGAAAACAGCATCTACATACTTTTTCTTTATGTTCAATATAGAATCCATATTTCCGCAAAGATTTGTCACCACAGCCGGAATCTCCATAACCTTTGGAAGTCTTGCCAGCTGTTCCTGATTATGTATGAGATTTCCGGCATAAACATTCATCAGGATTACCGTAATCATACATATCAGTAAATTAAGTATGGTTGATCTTCTGTTATGCATACAACTTTCAAACGAAAAACGAAGCAGTCGCAAAATAATACCTCCTCTATCACAAGCCCCACATATCCTGCGGTCAGCTAATTACTCTGAGCATTGATACAATGACTATTTTCATCTGCATAAATAGTCACTTCTGCTTTTGTTTCATCCTGAGACAAAAATTTCTTTTTTCCTCGAGCTTCTACGCTCCAGGACATTTTGACAACATCCGGCTGTTCCCCGTACCGATCATCATACACGTTGGAATCCACCTTTACATACTCAGGATTCTCAAGCCGATATAAAAACTGATTGTAGAGCTTTTCCCATACATAAGCATAGTAGATGCCATCTTCATTATCATATTCACAATCGCCAACCCAGGATGCGCTTCCATCACCAGATCCACCAACCATAATGCTTGCGGCTTTTCTGACATTCTCTTCTCCCAACAGAACATAAGTCAAAATCAGGTAGTCTTCCTCATCCTCTGTCAATGGTACATTAAAATCACCTCGTACCACATCCTCACGGACTCTCTCGGAACGTGCATAATCCTCTCTTACCCATTCCACGAGTTGTGCCCGAAACTCCTCCATGGTGCATTCTTCTCCCTCCTCCAATCGCAACGTAAAAAGAGAAGCATAGTCTTCACGGGTTCCATTGGAATACTGTCGTTTCATTAAGCGATCCGGCTTAATGGACGCATTTGCCGAGGTTGCAAATACATTTCCAACTATAATAATAATCAAAATTGCAGTTAAAATACGTCCCAAAGAAGTCTGCTTTGTTTTCATAATAGCAGTAATACGTTCTTCCATTCCCGTACGGCTAAAGCCCAAAACCTGAGGCGCAGGTTCCAGTCTTTTCTCCTGCATATGTACCAGCATTCTTGCATAATCAGAACGCTGTGACAGGCCACACCAACCCAATACATCCTCATCACACGCTAATTCTATATCACGATTCGCAAGAGTAAACAGGAACCATACCATAGGATTAAACCAATGGACACTAACTGCAAGAATCAATAACAATTTCCGCAGCATATCAAGTCGGCGAATATGAGTATATTCGTGTGTCAACATATACTCCACCTTTTTATCATCAGACCAGTCCATGTCCTTTGGAACCAGGATAATAGGATTCATCAATCCGTATGTCAATGGTGATTCGATTTTCGAAGAACTGCGTATCTGCATTTTTCTTCGTAGGCGGTGCTCCTTTAACCAAAGTCCTGCTTCCGTATTGCTGATTGGAAAAGAATCACGTAAACGTCCGGCACAATGAACATAGGCAAGAGCGAAAACCAGCAAAACTGCACCTGCTCCCACTAACCAAACGATACTTATAACCTTCGATGCATCTACCATCTCATTTGTACTCTTCCCTTCAGATGCTATACTTCTCGTCGCATTCGGTGGTGCAGAAACCTTCACTGGCAAAACATTGGTTGCCGGGCGTTCCATAATCTGTTCACGTACCATGGGACGCTCTACCAGAAATGTATATGCACTGAATGCCGACGGTATGGAGAAGGGGATCAGTAATCGCAAAATACACACAAACCATAATGCCAGAAATGTCTTCTTCGGCAAAGCATGGATAGTCAGGCTGCGAATGACAATCACAACAAGTATCATGATACCGCCGGAAAAACTCATCTGTAATAAACTCATGTCCATCACCTCATTGAAGTTTGTCAATAATATCCTTCAGGTTCTCAATCTGTTGTTCGGAAAGCTTCTTTCTGCCCAGCAAAGCAGCAAAAAGCTTATCAACCGATCCATCATAGACTTTATCAATCAACTCATCTGTCTCAGCTTCCTGCACCTTCTCCTTGGGAATCAATGCATGACAGATAAAATTGGGTTCCCTTCTTTCAATGGCTCCCTTGTTAATACAGCGCTTGATTAAGGTATATGTCGTATTCTTATTCCATCCGACCTCGGCATTCAGGATATCTGCAATATGCTTCGCCGTCACGTCACCCTCCTGCCAGATAATATCCATAACTTTTAACTCCGAATCAAATAATTTTATATCCATGATATGTTTCCTCTCTATACTTTCTTATTTATTTTGCACAAAAATGTCTTTATTTTAGGC
>CAYZUC010000098.1:0-10550 GCA_964481705.1 uncultured Lachnospiraceae bacterium | reverse complement strand
AAAACAGCTCTTGAGGGTATGTCCCTTCCTGGACAGCTTGCGGATTGTTCGGATAAGGATCCAAAGAATTGTGAAATTTACATTGTCGAAGGAGATTCCGCCGGCGGTTCTGCAAAAACAGCCAGAAGCAGAGCAACTCAGGCTATTCTTCCTCTTCGTGGAAAAATATTGAATGTTGAAAAAGCAAGACTTGATCGAATCCTTGGAAATGCTGAAATTAAAGCAATGATTACAGCGTTTGGTACTGGTATCCATGAAGATTTTGATATGTCTAAGCTTCGTTACCACAAAATCATTATTATGACGGATGCCGATGTGGATGGTGCGCATATAGCAACACTTTTGCTTACTTTTCTTTATCGTTTCATGCCTGATTTGATTAAAGAGGGTTATGTATATCTGGCTCAGCCTCCTCTTTATAAAGTGGAGAAAAATAAGAAAATCTGGTATGCCTACAGTGATGATGAGTTAAATAATATACTTGTAGAAATTGGAAGAGATAACAATAACAAAATCCAGCGTTATAAAGGTCTTGGAGAGATGGATGCCGAACAGCTGTGGGATACCACCATGGATCCGGAAAAGAGGATTCTAAAGAGAGTTACGTGGGATGAAGAAATATCTTCTGAGACAGATTTGATTTTTACAACTTTAATGGGGGACAAGGTAGAACCCAGAAGAGAATTCATTGAGGAAAATGCAAAATATGTTAGAAATCTCGATGTGTAAGAATGTAGGATAGAGATTTGTGTGATATACAAGTTTGAGATGCGCATATAATGAGCAAGAATGGGGATTAAAATGGAAGACAATATTTTTGATAAAATCCATGAAGTCGATTTAAAAAAGACGATGGAAACCTCTTATATTGACTATGCTATGAGTGTTATTGCTGCTCGAGCATTGCCGGATGTAAGAGATGGTCTGAAACCGGTACAAAGAAGAGTTCTTTTTTCCATGATTGAATTGAATAATGGTCCGGACAAGCCACATAGAAAATGTGCACGTATCGTCGGAGATACCATGGGAAAATATCACCCTCACGGTGACAGTTCCATTTATGGTGCTTTGGTAAATATGGCTCAGGATTGGTCAACAAGATATCCATTGGTTGACGGTCACGGAAACTTTGGTTCTATCGATGGTGATGGAGCTGCTGCAATGCGTTATACAGAAGCAAGATTATCAAAGATTTCGATGGAAATGCTTGCAGATATTAACAAAAATACCGTTGATTTCATTCCAAACTTTGATGAAACTGAGAGTGAACCTACGGTACTTCCAAGTAGATATCCAAATTTGCTTTGTAATGGTACTACCGGTATTGCAGTCGGAATGGCCACTAATATACCTCCTCATAATCTCAGAGAGGTTATCCGCGCGGTGGATAAAATTATTGAAAATAAGATTCAGGAGGGAAGAGATACTGATCTCGAAGAGATTCTTGGAATTGTAAAGGGTCCTGATTTTCCTACCGGAGGTGTTATTTTAGGAACCAGAGGAATAGATGAAGCATATCGTACTGGACGTGGAAAAATAAGAGTCCGTGCTGTTACGGAGATTGAGACCTTACCGAGTGGAAAGACTCAAATTATCGTAACGGAGCTTCCTTACATGGTAAATAAGGCAAATCTAATTCTGAAAATTGCTGAATTGGTAAAATTAAAGAAGATCGATGGTATTACAGATCTTCGTGATGAGTCCAACCGTGAAGGTATGCGAATTGTCATTGAGCTCCGTAGAGATGCGAATGCTAATATTATATTGAATCATTTATATAAACATACACAGATGCAGGATACATTTGGTGTTATCATGTTAGCTTTGGTTAATAATGAGCCAAGAGTGTTGAATCTGGTAGATATGTTGAAGTATTACTTGTTACATCAGGAGGATGTAGTAACAAGAAGAACACAGTATGATTTAAATAAGGCAGAAGAAAGAGCGCATATTGTACAAGGCTTGTTGATTGCTTTGGATAATATTGATGAAGTAATCAAGATTATTCGTGGAAGCAAAAATGTTGCAGAAGCAAAAGAACAGTTAATGGAGCGTTTTACCTTATCGGATGCACAGGCACAGGCTATTGTCGATATGAGACTTCGTGTTCTGACCGGTTTGGAAAGAGAGAAGCTTGAGGCAGAGTATGCGGAATTGATGGATCGTATTGCGGAGTATAAGAGAATTTTGGGAGATAAAAATGTTCTCTTAGGTGTAGTAAGAGATGAAATTAACTTAATTGCAGATAAATATGGAGATGATCGTAGAACAAAGATTGGTTATGATGTTTACGATATCAATATGGAGGATCTAATTCCTAATGAGAATACGGTTCTGACTATGACAAGTCTTGGATATATCAAAAGAATGACAGTTGATAATTTCAAGAGTCAGCATCGTGGAGGAAAGGGAATTAAGGGAATGCAGACGATTGAAGATGATTATATCGAGGATCTTCTGATGACCACAACCCATCATTATGTGATGTTCTTTACGAATTTTGGTAGGGTTTACCGACTGAAGGCATACGAGATTCCAGAGAGTTCCAGAACCTCCAGAGGAACCGCAATTGTAAATCTGATTCAGTTGAATCCGGGAGAAAAAATCACAGCTACAATACCGGTGAAAGAATTTGATAAAGAGAAGTATTTATTCATGGTTACCAAATATGGTATTGTAAAAAAGACATCTTTGATGGATTTTGCAAATGTAAGAAAGAATGGACTTGCTGCGATCAACCTTCGTGATGATGATGAATTAATAGAAGTGAAGTCAACAGTCAGGGAAGAAGAAATCTTTCTTGTGACAAAGAATGGTATGTGTATTCGATTCCGTGAATCCGATGTAAGACCGACAGGACGTACCTCGATGGGAGTTATCGGTATGAATATGTCTGATGAAGACGAGATTATCGGTATGCAGCTTAAATCCCAGGGAAGTGATTTACTGATTGCTTCAGAAAAGGGAATGGGAAAACGTACGGATTTGGATGAATTTACTGTTCAAAAACGTGGCGGCAAAGGAGTAAAATGCTACAAAATTACGGAAAAAACAGGCTTTGTTGTGGGTGTTAAGGCGGTTAATGATGACCATGAAATTATGATGATTACAACTGGTGGTATCATTATTCAACTGCAGGCATGTGACATTTCAAAATACGGAAGAATTACTTCCGGGGTGAAGCTGATCAACCTAAACGAGGATGTAATTGTTGCCAAGATTGCAAAGGTTCGTGAGAAGGTTTCGAATGGTGAAAAAGAATTTGATAATATCGAAGATGCAGAAGAAGATATTCCGGAAGAAGAGCAGATGATAGATGAGGATGATGAAGACAAAGAAATCAATATGCCCAAGGAAGAACCGGACGAGTACGAGTAAATCGTAGGATGATCATAATGTAACAAATAAAAACAAGCATAATAAAAGAGACGATCGTTTGGATCGTCTCTTTTTGTCCTACTCTATTTTTGTCTTTCCACCCATGTATGGTTGAAGAACTTTCGGTATATTGATGGTTCCATCTGCGTTTAAATTGTTTTCTAAGAAAGCAATTAGCATTCTTGGAGGTGCCACTACTGTATTATTTAAGGTATGTGCAAAATACTTACCGTTCTCACCGTTTACACGAATTTTCAATCTTCTTGCCTGAGCATCTCCAAGATTGGAGCAGCTTCCTACTTCAAAATACTTCTTTTGTCTTGGTGACCAAGCCTCTACATCACAGGACTTAACCTTGAGATCTGCTAAATCTCCAGAACAACATTCCAAGGTACGAACCGGAATATCCAGACTTCTGAAGAGGTCTACGGTGTTCTGCCACAACTTGTCATACCACATTTTACTTTCTTCCGGCTTGCAGACAACAATCATTTCCTGCTTCTCAAATTGATGAATACGATAAACTCCTCTTTCTTCCAATCCATGAGCTCCTTTTTCTTTACGGAAGCAAGGGGAATAGCTGGTAAGGGTCTTTGGTAAAGTCTCCTCTGGAATAATCTGATCAATGAATTTGCCAATCATAGAATGTTCACTGGTACCAATGAGATAAAGATCTTCTCCTTCAATCTTGTACATCATGGCATCCATTTCAGCAAAGCTCATGACACCAGTAACAACATCGCTTCGAATCATGAAAGGTGGAACGCAATAAGTAAATCCTCTGTCAATCATGAAATCTCTTGCATACGAAATGACAGCAGAATGAAGTCTTGCAATATCACCCATCAAATAGTAAAAACCATTTCCTGCAACACGTCTGGCCGCATCGAGATCAATACCATTGAATTTCTCCATAATCTCTGTATGATAAGGAATCTCAAAATCTGGAATAACAGGATCGCCATACTTTTGAATCTCCACATTTTGACTGTCATCCTTTCCAATGGGAACCGAAGGATCAATGATATTGGGAATCGTCATCATAATCTTCAAGATCTTTTCCTGGTAATCGGATTCTAACTTTTCCAGTTCAGCCAGTCTTTCAGAATTAGCTGTTACCTGTTTTTTGATTTCTTCAGCTTCTTCTTTTTTGCCCTGACCCATCAGTGCTCCAATTTGTTTGGAAAGCTTATTTCTGCTGGCTCTTAAATCATCTGCTTCGGTCTGAACTTTACGACTGTCCGCATCAAGTGTAATCACCTCATCTACTAAAGGTAATTTGCTGTCCTGAAATTTATTCTTGATGTTCTGTTTTACGATTTCAGGATTCTCTCTGACGAATTTCAAATCTAACATAACTTCCTCCATTCTACGCAAATTTAGCGTAATTTGTTTTTTGGTAAAAAAATAATCCTTCAATCCCAAAACATGGGACGAAAGATTCCGCGTTGCCACCCAAATTGTCAGTAATACTGACCACTCATCAGTAAGATAAAGGTTACTAGCCTAAAAGCTCCGAAAGTGGAAGGATTTACTATTTCACCGACTCGCAGCAAACATCGGCTCTCTGTAGAAAATCATAAATCGTAGTTTTCATCAACACTTTTTTTCATTGTACCCCAAGTATTTCATGATTTCAATAGAAATATCCGTAAAAAGCCTATTTCTGGTATAATTCATTGATTAACAGAATCAAACTATGTATAATAAGATTCAGAAATAATGTCTTTAACATTTACAAATGACAAGTCTATTCAGGTTTGTGTGTAAAGAGTAAGGAATGCGTGTAGGAAAGCATAGAAATGGGGATTTTATGAGAGAAATACAAGTTTCAGAGTTAACCAATCAGATCAAAGAGATGTGTATAGAAGCAAATCATTTTCTTTCTTCTGATATGAAGAAATCATTGGAAAGAGCGGTGGATACGGAAGAGTCTCCACTTGGAAAACAGATATTGTGTCAATTACAGGAGAATATGGATATTGCAGCAAAAGATATGATTCCAATTTGTCAGGATACTGGAATGGCAGTCATTTTTTTGGAAATAGGACAAGATGTACATTTAACAGGTGGTAATCTGATGGATGCGGTAAATGAAGGAGTACGTCGTGGTTATGTGGATGGTTATCTACGGAAGTCGGTGGTCTCAGATCCGATTATTCGTGATAATACTAAGGATAATACACCAGCGATTCTTCATACTGAGATTGTTCCCGGAGATCAGATCAAGATTACTCTTGCTCCAAAGGGATTTGGAAGCGAGAATATGAGTCGTGTCTTTATGCTGAAGCCAGCCGATGGAATAGAAGGCGTGAAAAATGCAATTTTAACTGCGGTTAAGGATGCCGGACCAAACGCCTGCCCGCCTATGGTAGTAGGAGTGGGTGTAGGTGGAACCTTTGAAAAATGCGCATTGATGGCAAAGAAAGCATTAACTAGAGAAGCAGGAATTCATTCCAAAATCCCGTATGTTAAGGAATTAGAAGAGGAGATGCTTCAAAAAATCAATCATCTAGGAATAGGTCCCGGAGGACTAGGCGGAACGACCACAGCACTTGCGGTCAACATTGATACGTATCCAACACATATTGCAGGGTTACCGGTTGGTATCAATATTTGTTGTCATGTGAACCGTCATGTTGTTCGAAGTATATAGAATAGGATAATTCGACAGCATTTTAGGAAAAAACACAAAATGTTGGTTAAAGTTATCAACAGGTTATCAACATATTGTGGATAAGTAAGTATTTACATTTATATAGGAAGAAACTCAACAAAAAATGTGTATTGATAAGAGTAAGAAGTGTAGATTAGTATTAAGAAATGAGGATATTTATGGATAAGTATTTAGAAGTACCATTAAAAGACGAAGATGTAAAAGAGTTAAAATCCGGGGACTATGTATTTTTGACAGGCACAATATATACAGCAAGGGATGCTGCTCATAAGAGAATGCAGGAGGCTCTTGATGGGGGAAAGGAACTTCCCATTGATTTAAAGCATAATGTGATATATTATATGGGACCAAGTCCGGCACGTGAAGGAAGACCTATTGGTTCTGCTGGTCCTACCACTGCCAGTCGTATGGATAAGTATGCACCAAAACTTCTCGATATGGGATTAAAGGGTATGATCGGAAAAGGAAAACGTTCTGTGGAGGTTCATGATGCCATTGTTCGAAACGAAGCTGTTTATTTTGCTGCAGTTGGAGGCGCGGGTGCGTTACTGTCACAAAGAATTACTGCTTCTGAGGTGATTGCATATGATGATTTGGGCACCGAAGCAATTCGTAAATTGACAGTAGAGAACTTTCCGGTGATCGTTGTTATTGACGCGGAAGGCAGTAATTTGTATGAGACCGCAATCAAAGAATATCAGAAAGACTGAATTAGATTTCCCTACGGAAATACAGCAGCAAGGGAGAGAGATATGAATCGAATTGCTTACATGGTTTTACGTATGTTTCCAAAAAGCCTATTTTATATATCACAAATATGGTGGTACAGTAAAAAGAAAAATCGTACCGATGAAGAAAATTTCGCGCTGCTTAAACGTGTGACGCACGAAGCAATTGTTGCAGGAAAAGTAGAAATTGATATTCATGGTCTGGAGAACATCCCAGAAGAGAATGGATTTATTTATTTTCCCAATCATCAGGGACTATTTGATGTTCTAACCTTTATTGATACAAGTACTCAGCCTTTTCGAATTGTTATGAAAAAAGAAGTTTCGAATACCATTCTTGTGAAACAAGTTCTGATATTATTGAAGGGACAGTCCATTGACCGCGAAGATATTCGTCAGTCAATGAAAGTAATCAAGGAAATGACTTTGGAGGTTAAGGAGGGCAAAAACTATTTGATTTTTGCCGAGGGGACTAGAAGTCGTCATCAGAATGAATTACTCGATTTTAAGGGGGGCAGCTTTAAGAGTGCAACAAATGCAAAGTGTCCGATTGTTCCGGTAGCCTTAATCGATTCCTATAAGCCATTCGATATTAAGAGCAGTAAACCGGTCAAGGTGCAAATTCACTATCTACAACCGATACCATATGAGGAATATGCAGGATTGAAGACAAAGGAAATTGCTGAAATGGTAAGGGAAAGAATTCATCAGACTATTTTACAATATGAGGAAAAAGAGACTGTAAAATAGTATTTGACAAAAGACTAGTGCTTTAGTATAATAAACAACGCACGGTGGTTGGCGAATTTTATATAGAACTTATGAAGTTCAGGTTACGGAGAAGTACTCAAGTGGCTGAAGAGGTGCCCCTGCTAAGGGTATAGGCTGTTCACGCGGCGCGAGGGTTCAAATCCCTCCTTCTCCGCTCAAAAAAGATATCTTGTGAGAGATTTCTTTTTTTTTACCATTTCATTATAACATCCAATGTCTGGAATGGAGATTTCATGAATCAAGGTAAAAAGACAAAACTAACTCTATATGTATTATCCTTTCTGATTCCTGCACTACTGTTTTTACTGGTATGTATTCTGCAGGGAATGTATCCCTTTGGCGAAAAAACTATATTGACTGGTGATGTTAATTACCAGTTTATCGATTATCTGGCATATTTTAAAACCATTATCTTTGAAAATAATGATTTGTCTTATACGTTCAGCAAAACCATTGGTGGAGATATGATTGGTTTTTCTGCGTATTATTTATTTAGCCCTTTTAATCTGCTGTTACTCCTGTGCCCAAACAGATGGCTGCCTTTAGGGTTAATGCTTATGATTGTCGTAAAGAGCGGTCTCTGTGGATTTTGTTTTTTCCTTATGGTTTCAAAGCTGTATGGTGTACGAAAGGAAGGTCTACTCTTTTCTACCACCTATGCACTTATGGGATATATTATTGTATATTTTCAGCTGTATGCATACTTTGATAACCTGATGCTGTTACCGATTCTTGTGCTCGGCATTCATCGTCTTATTGAGAATCCAAAGAGAAAGTTGTTATATTTGGTTTGCCTTTGTACTAGTATTGTGATTAATTTCTATATTGGATGGATGCTTTGTATTTTTTCTGTAATTTACTTTATATATCAGCTCATTATAAAAACGGAATCTATTAGGAATTGGAAAGCAAACAAAGATCAGATTAGTTCTTTTCTTTTTTCTTCAATTATGGCTGGAGGTCTAAGTGCGTGTGTCCTTATTCCCTCTCTGCTTTCCTTAAGAGGGGAAAAGAACTCCTTTCATCTTGGATTTTATCGTAGCTTCTCTTTTATCGATTTGTTCTCTCGGTTATATACCGACTCCTTTAAAGGAAACATCAGCAGCTGTCTTCCCAATATTTACTGTGGTGTGCTATTGGTCGTTCTCTTAATTCTGTTCTTATTTAATCGTGGGATTGCAAAGAAAGAAAGAATTGTTTCTGGATTGCTTCTTCTCTTTTTTGCCTTGAATTTTTATGTGAATACGTTGAATGTTGCCTGGCATGGATTCAATCTGCCAATTGGATTTCCGTATCGTTACTCGTTTTTACTTTCTTTTTTAATTATTTTGTTTGGATATCGTGGATTCCTTTGTATAGAAGAATATCGAAAGTCAGGATTGCTTTTATATGTTGTTCTCTTTCTTTCCTATTCTGCATTGATTGTAGTTCGTGGTAGCGAGGTAATTGGTAAAAAGGAGATTCTTTTGGATCTTATAATCAGTATTTCCATACTTGCAGTCCTTTTGATATTTTGGAAGAAAAAAACAAGTATGATATTGTTTCTGTTCCTTTTTGCAATTCAGATTGGGGATTTGACCTGGAATGCGTTTGATGCTTTGAACTATTTTAGTTTCAATGGTATGACAGAATACCAGACCTATATTGATGAAGTCGGTGATACGATTGGGATGGTAAAGAAGCAGGATGATGGATTCTATCGATTAGAAAAGTATTTTCGTCGCAGTCATAATGATTCGATGCAGTTTAATTATAGTGGACTTACCCATTATAGCTCTTGTGAGAAGAAGGAAGTCATTGACTTCATGGGAAAAATGGGATTTCGTGATAATGGAAACTGGTCCTTTTATAACAGCGGTTCCACTTCCTTTATTGATTCCTTTTTTGGAGTGAAGTATTTATTATCTCAATTTGATTCTACAGGAAAACCATACGAAGTTAGAAATCAGATACATGACTATACCATATTTCGGAATCCATATGCGCTTCCTCTAGTATTTACATCCGGTTCTAAAATAAAAGATATTACGTATGAACAGGAGAATCCATTTGAGATTCAAAATCAAATGGCGAATGCTGTAAATGGAAAAGAGAATAAGATTCTTATTCCAGAAAAGAATAATAATACAGAAATTGTGAATTTGACACAGAGAGAAGAAAATGGAATTACCATCTATGAGAAAATAGATGTGAATCAAGATGCCTATATAGAGTATTCTGTTCCAATTACACGACAAGATCATATTTATGCTTATTTTACTGCACCAGATATTCAACAAGCCGAGTTATATCTGGATGGAGAGTTTTTAACAAATTACTTTGACAAATACAAATGGGATATCCTGGAGCTTCCTTACGATAAACCGAAAGACGAGATTAAGGTAAGAATCGTTGCAAAACAAGAAGTGATCAGGATTGAAAATGCCTATTTCTATTATGAGGATGAGGAAGCTTTGAAATGCTGGTATGAGGATGTAAATCGGTATCCTTCGGAGTTATCCAAAGTAACAAGCTCACATTTAACAGGGAAGATTACTACAGATGAGTCAAAAGGAATGAGTACCATGGTGTTTTCCATTCCATATGAAAAGGGTTGGAAGATATATGTAGATGGACAGTCGGTGAAAACAGAAAAAGCGATTGATATGTTGTTATGTGCTCAGATTCCTTCCGGTAATCATCTAATCGAATTGAAATACATTCCATCAGGGAGGCTGTTTGGTGCGATTATCAGTATAATTTTTCTAATTATTTTGAATTTTCATCTTTTTTATAAAAAAGTAAAGAAAATGAATTGACAAAAAAACATAATAGATGCTATAATCAACCTTGCCCCTCAAAAGAGGGGTACGGCATTTTAAAAATATGATAAAAAGGTATTGACGAAATGCCTACACATGTGATATTGTGTAAAAGTTGCGTGTGAAGTTAATCACGCAGATGAACATTGACAAATAAACAGTAATGTAACCCTGAAGATTCTAAAGAATATTCAG
>CAYZUC010000097.1:0-10698 GCA_964481705.1 uncultured Lachnospiraceae bacterium | reverse complement strand
TAAAGTCTCTTTCAAACGACCAAAGAAAATCGTGATTCTGGTCATTATTCTCATTGTTCTGGTGGTCGCAGGATTCAGAATAAAGCAGGTGGTAGATACGGTTAAGAAAAGTATGGGCAATATGAAAGCCGGAAATACCTTTGAACTCACGAAACGCAATATCAGTGACGCGGTGCGCATTACAGGAACGATTGCAAGTGCCTCGACCAAGAGTGTAGTTTGTGATGTTTCTAATGTAAAAATACTGAAAATGAATGTCGAAGTGGGCGATACCGTGAAGGAAGGAGATGTTATCTGTATTCTTGACAGTAGTATTCTGGAGGCAAAACTCGAAAACCTGAAAAAGAATATGAATGTGACAGATGCAAACTCCGGGATGACGGTCGATGAAAGTTTACGTGACAGAGATAAAACAGTGTATGATGCAAATGTGAATGTATCCCAGGCTCAGAATGGTATTACGGATGCACAGGAGAAATATAATCAGGCTTACTATAATTGCTGTTATGCCAAATCGGATTATGACAAGGCACGTGAGAAATACGATTTTGCTGTAAGCGATAAGGATAATGCCGGTGACGCACTAGACAAAGCAAAAGAAGCTCTGGAGAAGGCAAAAAGAGAATACGATGATTCAACGAGCGTTAATTCGACAGAGGAAGAGAAAATCAAAGAACTGGAGGCCGAGGTCAAAACAGCAGAGACTTTATATGATTCATCATGTACTGCAGTAGATGCGGCAGACACAGCAAAAGAAACAGCAAGACGCGCCTATGAGACGGCTTGTAATAATCTGGCATCCTATGAACGGAATGTGGATGAAGCCGTTCAGAAGAAGGATAGTACCATGTTTGATTTTGCTTATAATTATACGAATAAAAATGATTCCATCCAAAAAAATCAGTTGGCGGACAGTGTTGATAATCTGAATGCAAAGCTGGATGCTGCAGATCTGGAAGACCAGATAGCTCAATGTACGATAAAGGCACCCATTTCCGGGCGCATTACAGCCGTTGGAGTTGAGGAGGGCAGAAAATATACAGGAACACAGATTTGTGCAATTCAGGATGATAAGGATTTGATTGTGGAGGCTATCGTAGATCAGTATGATATAGCGGATATTGAAGAAGGTCAGACAGCAATTATTCGTACAGATGCCACGGGAAGTCAGGAAATGGAGGGAACCGTAACCTTTGTTTCACCCACTCCGAAGACAGAAACCAATGCAACAACGCTCGAAGTTACAATGACAACAGACTATCCGATCAAGATTACACTCAAAGAGAAGAACAGCCGACTGCGTTTGGGAATGACTGCCAAGATAAATATTCTTCTCAGCTCAGCTAAGGATGTGTACGCAGTTCCTTATGAGTGTATTCATGAGGATTCGGATGGTAAGACATATATTACAGAAGTTGAGGGAAGTACAATCTCCGAAAGTAACATGGTTATGACTACTTCACAAAATAATATTTATGTAAGTACGGGATTGGAAACGGATTATTATACGGAAGTGTCAGCGAATGGACTGAAGGAGGGAATGCAGATTTTAGTTCCGCCATCAGAGGAAGACACTATAATTCCGGGAGTATCCGAAACAGACAGTAAAGAGGAATAGGAGGCTTTCTCCATGAGTGAATCGGGAGTTATTATTGATTTAAAGCATATTGTAAAACGCTTTTATATTGGACAGCCAAATGAACTCGAGATTTTGCACGGATTAGATATGCAGGTTCGAAAGGGAGAGTTTGTTTCTGTAGTTGGGGCCTCCGGTTCGGGAAAATCAACCTTAATGAATATTATTGGCGCATTGGATAAGCCTACAGAAGGAGCATATGAACTGGATGGTGTCGACATCATGCATGCGAGGGACCGAGAGTTGTCTCATATTCGAAATGAGAAGATTGGCTTTGTGTTTCAGACATATAACTTGATTAGCCGTACTACGGCATTGAAGAATGTTGAGATGCCAATGCTGTATCATGGCATTGGCCCTATAGAACGTCATCAGCGTGCCAGAGAGCTGATGAAAATGGTGGAAATGGATGATAGAATGACTCATACGCCGGATGAACTGTCCGGTGGACAAAAACAACGTGTGGCAATTGCTCGTGCTATGGCATGTGATCCAACCATAATATTGGCAGATGAACCAACCGGTGCACTGGATACAAAAACCGGTCACAAAATAATGGATATTTTTCATGAACTGAATGAGAAAAAGGGAAAGACAATTGTGCTGATCACGCATTCTCCGGAGTTGGCCGAGGAAACGGGTCGAATTATTACATTAAGTGATGGCTGCATTATTGGTGAACGGAAGGGAGCTGGAAAACGATGTTAGTATGGGAAAATATCCTGCTTGCAATAAACGGTCTGCGCGCAAATAAAACCAGAGCCATGTTAACGATGCTTGGTATCATTATTGGCATCTCTTCTGTTATAACAATTATGACCATAGGAGAGTCTCTAAAAAAGGGGATAAACTCCAATATGGGAGGCGTTGGAGCGAACAACATTAATTTGATGCTTACGAAACGGGAAAAAATGGAACAGGAAACCGATGAGAACGGTTTGGTATTTAGTGATGAGACGAAGTTTGAAAGCATTCAGAATCCATCAGAGGAGGATTTGATCTCGGATGAAATGATAGAAGGTTTAAGAAACAAATTTGCTGATACAATTAAGTATGTAGAGCTTTCCGGAGATATTGGAGATGGAAGAGCAGAATCAGGAAGAAGTAATTCGAGTGTTTCTGTGAAATATGTGAATAATGACTACTTAAAGGGAGAAAAAGTTGAAATTAAGGCCGGAAGGCTATTAAGCAGCAGAGAACAGGAGCGTGGAAAAAAGACCTGTTTGGTTTCAGAGAAAGTTGTCAAGGATATCTTTCATGATAATATGGAGGAGGCGTTGGGACAGCCTATTGAAATCCATATGAAGAATAAGTATTATTCTTATATTATTGTAGGCATATATAAACAGAATGCGAATGATCTTTCTTTTTTGATGAATCAGGGAACTACCGTTTATATTCCTCTATCTACCGGATTTGTACAGACACATGGAAACGGGAAATTCAGTAGTATTACTGTTGTTGGAAAAGAAGGTATTGCAGTAAGCTCAGAAATGGCAAAGATGCAGGATTATTTGAATGATACTTATTACAGCAGGAATACGGTTTTTTATATCGTAGCGAATTCGATGGCAGATCTCGTAGGTGTTTTTAATGAAATGTTATCTGCAGCATCTATTGCAATTGCCATAATTGCAGGTATCTCACTTCTGGTCGGTGGTATAGGAGTTATGAATATTATGCTGGTTTCTGTTACAGAAAGAACAAGAGAAATAGGAACGAGAAAGGCACTGGGTGCGACAAATGAATCCATACGACTACAGTTTATTACAGAGTCAGTAGTAATCTGTATTATTGGTGGAATTATTGGTATGGTTCTGGGAATCATATTTGGATGTATTGGAGCAAAATTGATGAAGTATCCTCCTTGCATTTCTATGTTGGGTATCATATTATCTGTGGTATTTTCCAGTGCAATCGGAATTTTCTTTGGATATGCGCCTGCAAATAAAGCAGCTAAAATGAACCCGATTGATGCACTGCGATATGAATAGCGATACGGCTTCTTGTAAGTGATTGAATCAGGAAACAATAATAAATGGAGGAAACATATGAGAGTTGGATTAGGTTATGATGTGCATAAATTGGTAGAGGGACGAAAGCTGATTCTTGGAGGAGTGGAGATTCCATACGAAAAGGGACTTCTGGGACACTCAGATGCGGATGTACTGGTGCATGCGATTATGGATGCGCTTTTGGGGGCAGCTGCTTTGGGCGACATTGGAAAGCATTTTCCGGATACCGATGATACGTATAAAGGGATTTCCAGTATGAAGCTGCTGGAGCAGGTACGAGACCTCTTAACGGATAAGCTATATTTTATAGAGAATATTGATGCGACCATCATAGCGCAGCGCCCAAAGATGAGACCGTATATTGAACAAATGGAGCAAAACATTGCGGAGCGTCTTGGCATCTCGGTTGACCAAATTAATATTAAGGCTACGACGGAGGAAGGACTTGGTTTTACCGGAACTGGTGAAGGGATTTCGTCACAGGCGATTTGTTCTCTTACAACGGCGGCTAATTTTTCATATGAAGTAGGACAGCAGGTCGACGCAGCGAAATGCTCCGGTTGTGCAGGATGTACAAAAAAGTAAACATGAGCTCCAAAGTCATAGAATTTATGTTTTTTTAAGTTGACAAAAGGGTGTGTTTTGCATAAGATAGGCATATATGATAAATGCTGAGAACGAAAAGAGTAAGTCGACGGACTGAAAGTGCATTCGGGAGCAGACCGGAGGAAATGCCGGTACGTGGTCACACGTTACGTGAGTCGCTATGCGAACAGAGTGGAGGAGCAATCCTCTGATTAGAGTGGAACCGTGGTTGATGCCGCCTCTTACGATTAAGAGGTGGCTTTTTTTGTCGGATTTTCTGACAAGAATAGGGCGTGTAAGAAACGCAGACAGGACGGATTATGGGATATTTAAAATTTATCAAGGAAGAGATGAAGGTAATAAGAGAACGGGACCCAGCTATGCATTCCAATCTGGAAGTATTTCTGTATCCGAGTTTTCGTGCCATATTAGCTTATCGGCGCGCCCACAAACTTTATGTAAACCATCATTATTTTTTGGCCCGATGGATTTCACAGAATTCTGCGCGTAAGACGGGAATTGAGATACATCCGGGTGCGCAGATAGGAGAAGGCTTTTTCATTGATCATGGTCATGGTGTTATAATTGGAGAAACAACTATTATTGGAGATAATGTAACATTATATCAGGGAGTAACGCTTGGTGGAACCGGAAAAGAACAGGGAAAACGCCATCCTACGATTGGAGATAATGTCATGATTAGTGCTGGAGCAAAAGTACTGGGTTCCTTTACGGTAGGAGAAAATTCCAAGATTGGAGCCGGCTCGGTAGTGTTGGAAGCGGTGCCTCCGAACTGTACGGTAGTTGGTGTCCCGGGTCGAGTGGTGAAGCATAATAATGTCTCGATTCCTCGAGATGACATGGATCAATGCAATCTGCCGGATCCGGTAAAGGATGATATCAGCAATCTGCAACAGGAAAATGTTGCGTTAACGAATCGATTAATTGATCTGGAAAAAGAAATAAAACAAATTAAAAAGGAGTTTAGAACATGATTATTTATAATACGTTATCTAAAGAGAAGGAAGTTTTCAAGCCTAATGTTGAGGGTAAAGTCGGAATGTACACTTGTGGACCGACGGTTTACCATTATGCGCACATCGGAAACCTCCGCAGTTATCTGATGGAGGATGTTTTGGAAAAGACATTTCGCTACCTGGGATACGACGTAAAACGTGTCATGAATATTACCGATGTTGGTCATTTGACAAGTGATGCAGACAGCGGCGATGATAAGATGCTAAAGGGCGCTAAGCGTGAGCATAAAACAGTCATGGAGGTTGCAAAGTTTTATACAGATGCCTTTTTCTCTGACTGTACGAAGCTTAATATCAAACGTCCCGATGTTGTAGAACCTGCTACGAACTGTATTGCAGAGTTTATTCATATGATTGAGGTTCTGTTGGAAAAGGGCTATGCTTACCAAGCAGGAGAGAATGTTTATTTTGATACTTCAAAGCTCGATCGTTACTATGTATTTGGTAATCAGAGCGAGGAAGAGCTTTTGGTTGGTGTTCGCGACGATGTTTCCGAGGACACAAACAAACGAAACAAGAATGATTTCGTATTATGGTTTACACAATCAAAATTTGAAGACCAGGCACTTAAATGGGATAGTCCATGGGGAGTCGGTTATCCAGGATGGCATATTGAGTGCTCGGCTATCAGCATGAAACATCTGGGTGAGCGTATGGATATCCATTGTGGTGGTGTAGATAATATCTTTCCCCATCATACCAATGAAGTAGCGCAGAGTGAATCCTACATTGGACATAAATGGTGTAATTATTGGTTTCATGTACATCATCTGAATGACGCACAAGGAAAAATGAGCAAGTCAAAGGGAGAATTTCTCACGGTAGACCTTTTGGAGCAGAAAGGCTATGATCCATTGGCATACCGCTTCTTCTGTCTGCAGTCTCACTATCGTAAACCGTTAGAATTCTCTTATGAGCGACTCGACAGTGCTGCATTGACCTATCGTAAGCTGCGTGAGAAGACAAGCTCTTATACCTCTGAAGGGGTAGTGGATGAGGCGAAATTCGAAGAGTTTCATAATAGATTTGCAGAAATTATTGGAAATGACTTGAATACGGCAAGTGCGATTACCATTCTCTACGATCTCATGAAGGAAGATGCCAATGATGCTACGAAGCATGCTTTGTACGCTGATTTTGACCGTGTATTATCTTTAAATCTTACCATTCCTTTTGAAGAAAAGGAGATTGATGATGAACTTAGCTCTTATGTAGAAGGAAAGATTGAAGAAAGAAAAGCAGCCAAAAAGGAAAAGGATTTTGCAAAAGCAGATGCAATCCGTAATGAACTTTTGGAAAAGGGAATTGTTTTAGAAGATACCAGAGAAGGAGTAAAATGGAAGAGAGTTTAAACCATGCAGATTTCAAGGACTGCATCGAACGCGAATTTGGTGAAGCACGTACCAGACTAAACGAATACTCACCACTTACTCTGGCATTTGTGGGGGATGCTGTATTCAGTCTTGTGATAAGGACTGTTGTCGTAGAACGTGGAAATGTACCGGTGAATAGACTGCACAAAGCAACAACAGCACTTGTTCAGGCAAATAAGCAGGCTGAGATTATGGAGGCACTTCTGGACTCCAACAGCCTCACAGAACAGGAACAGGATATCTACCGAAGAGGGAGAAATGCTAAGTCAGGTAGCAGTGCTAAGAATGCATCCATACAGACGTATCGAAAAGCGACCGGTTTGGAAGCTTTGGTTGGATATTTATATCTGGCAGGGAACATGGAGAGGATTGTAACGCTCACTAAGATGGGATTGGAGCAGACAGAAACGGTTGTTTAGTCGAAGATACAGGATGAAATTGGAACAGCCATAGCTTGTATTGGGCTGATAAACAGAAATGGAGAAGATATGAGATACGAGGAATTTACAATCGAAGGAAGAAATGCTGTCATAGAGGCTATGCGTGCCGGAAAGCCGATTGATAAACTATTCCTTCTGGATGGTTGTCAAGACGGACCCATGCAGACGATTAAGAGAGAATCCAGAAAGCTTGGTATTCAGACAAGATTTGTGACAAGGGAGCGACTTGACCAGATATCAGATACAGGAAATCATCAAGGCGTAATTGCATATTCGGCAGCATATGAGTACGCGGAGATTGATGATATCTTTGAGTTGGCAAAAAAGAAGGATGAACCTCCATTTATCATTTTATTGGATAATATTGAGGATCCCCATAACCTGGGGGCGATTATTCGTACGGCAAACCAAGCTGGTGCCCATGGAGTCATTATTCCTAAGAATCGAGCAGTAGGACTGACTGCGACCGTTGCCAAGACATCTGCTGGAGCTCTGAATTATACTCCGGTTGTAAAGGTTACCAATCTGGCAAAGACGATTGAGGAACTTCAGAAGAGGGGAATCTGGTTTGTCTGTGCGGATATGGATGGAGAAGTAATGTACAATCTGGATCTGAAAGGTCCTATCGGCCTGGTCATTGGAAGTGAAGGAGATGGGGTTGGAAGATTGGTGAAGGAAAAGTGCGATTTTGTTGCTGCAATTCCGATGAAGGGCGATATTGACTCTTTAAATGCATCGGTGGCAGCAGGCGTATTGGCTTTTGAAATTGTGAGACAGAGGAATTAATACAATAGACACAGAGATATACAAAGTGAGGTGGAGGATGAGCAAGGATTATGCACTTTATAGTGATGAAGAGTTAATTATGCAGCTTCGTGATGGAGATGATGCGATTACCGATTTTATCATGGAGAAGTATAAGAATCTAGTTCGTAGTAAAGCAAAATCCATGTATATTTTGGGCGCAGATAATGAAGATTTGATTCAGGAAGGTATGATTGGACTGTTTAAAGCGATTCGTGACTATGACTGTGGACGTGATGCGAGCTTTTATACTTTTGCTGAGCTGTGTATCAGTCGTCAGATGTATACGGCGGTTCGTGCTTCCGGCAGACAGAAACATGCACCCTTAAACAGCTATATCTCACTGTATGCAAATAACTCAGAGGAGGATGACAGTGCACCTTTGATGGATGCACTTGCCTCTACCAGCGAGCTGAATCCTGAGGAGGTTCTGATTGATAAAGAAAATGCACATGATATGGAACTTGCAATCGAGGAAAGCCTAAGCCCTCTGGAGAAAGAAGTACTGGACCTTCATTTGACAGGCATGACGTATACACAGATAGCAAAGGTCTTGGGACGTGATGAGAAGTCCACCGACAATGCACTTCAAAGAATCCGTACAAAATTGAAAAAACATATTATACATCATTGACATTCGACAATTACCTATGATAAAATAATCTTCGGTCGTTACAAAGACCGTTAAGCTGAAATGGCACAGTCGGTAGCGCGCATCATTGGTAGTGATGAGGTCTCCGGTTCGATTCCGGATTTCAGCATGAAAGAAAAGTGGCTCAAGCCTTCTATTTATGAGGGTTTGAGCCATTCTTGTTTCTATGGGAATTGGTTGGAATAAGTGAAAATAATTATGTCATTCTATGTCAGTAAAAAATGGAAGAGCATTGCGTTTACTGGCTTGGTGGGTGCAGTAAAAATATGGAATAAATTTCATTATGTCAAAATTATGTCAAAATCTATATGACAAGTGTGTCAATTTTGGCTTTTAATTCTTGCCCAGAAGAGAATAAATGCGTGTATATTTCGAGAGTAATCTTGATGGATGAATGCCCCATGATTCGTTGTGCTTCTTTCACGTCTACACCGGCATAGTATAGCATGGTACAGTAGTTGTGCCGGAATACATATGGTGTGATGTCTGTTGCAGCCACATAACCCTGTTTCAGTTTCTTTTTATAGTAAATACGCTCTGTACCACCAAGAGCCATATTCAGCTTGTTATAGATTCCGTTTCAGAGCGATCGATATGAAGATTGAGATATCAGAGTCTTATCCTTGCCATGTATTAGGTATAGACTGTCACAGCTACGGATATAATGAGCCTGCTCCTTGATATACCATTCTGGTAGGTCTATCGTCCGAAATCCCGCTTTTGATTTAGGCGACTTAAGAGTTTTACCACCCGTCCAGACAAGCGCGCTATTGACCGTCAGAGTGTGTGACACAAGGTTGATGGATGATTTCGTCAGCGCAAGGAGCTCCTGCGGTCTGACTCCGGATGCAAACATAGTACTCACGAAAAACAATTCTTCCGGGGTGAAGGCATTCTCATCCTTCAATCGCTTGATTGCTATCTTCTCATCATCACCGAGGATTCTTTTTTCGTATTCCCATATACATGAATATGAATTAAGGATATATAGTGACGGTATTCCTTAGTTGATATTGTGGTATGATATCTCTATCCTGATCGTTTAGCCATATTATCACATTCTTTTCTAAAAAAAGAACGTAAAATAGCGTATAAATTGACTTTGTGCGCTCCGAAAAGTATAATATGAATTGAATAGGGGCATTGCTTTTCGGAGCTTTGCATGCCGTCTCGGTGCTAGAAGCACCATTTCTTTATTTTTGTACTATTTGATTTTGAATATTTTCTTTTAGCCTAGTTGCAGCATTACTATTTTGTAATGATTGTAGCTGGTAATATGCTACACTTCTAAGCTTTACAAGTCTGTCTTGTTTATTTAGTCCTTGCCTTATCATATCAGCATTCATACTTTCTAGATTCACTAATACAATTAACTGTTCAACACTTGCAAAATCACGCATATTTAGTTTTTTGTGTCCTGTTTCATCTTTCCATTGTTTTGATGTCTTACCAAATAATGCTACATTTAAAATATCTGCTTCGGTTGCGTATTGATATCCTATTTCCGCTTTTGTTAATTCTGGTGTAATTAAGAATTCTTTTATTGCATCAGTATGAATTCTATAATTAATTTTTGAAAGCTCACGTTTTGTATCCCATCCGATTTCTAGACGCTTTGCTTCATCAATTTTTAATCGTTGATAGTCCTTAATTACATATAGCTTGAATTCTGGAGAAATCCATGAAGCAAACTCAAAGGCTATATCAGTATGTGCGTAAGTACCACCGTAACGACCTGCTTGTGAAGTGATTCCAACAGCAGACATACGTTCAATCCATTGTTTAGGAGTCATAACAAGTCTACCTGGCTCACCTCTAACCGACTGGAATTCCATACGGTTAAAATTTGGATTATAGAATTTCTCCCATGTTGCAAGAAAATCAATAGTAGAATAAGAACTCATCCAGTTTGATATTACAATTCTTGGATCATCTGCGTTTTTCTGCTTTGCAAGATCTGTTAAAGAAAGATAGTCTTCATTGCTATTTGGATTAGTAATAACGGATATTTCATTTCCATTTGCATTTATTTTCATGCTTGATATCCTTTCTCTTGGTATCGTAAGTTCTAGGGGCGGTTTTTATTTAGTTAATTCCAAATAATCGTCCTACTTTATTCCATACTCCTAATCTTGATGTTGGTATTTCAGCAGCTT
>CAYZUC010000096.1:7174-10753 GCA_964481705.1 uncultured Lachnospiraceae bacterium | reverse complement strand
ATGTTAAAGCTCTCATTACTGACTGTTTTGCTACTCTGTACTGATTTGATCTTGCTCCTCTGTATCCTTTTGCAAGTTTAAGTACTCTATTGTGTTTTTTCTTTGCGTTTACTCCGCCTTTAATTCTTGCCATTTCTTACTTCCTCCTTAACGACTTATAAATATGGTATAATCTTCCTGATGTTCTTAACATTTGTAGCATCTGTAATGGTTGCATGTCTGAGATTTCTCTTAGTCTTTGCAGATTTTTTTGTTAAGATATGGCGTTTGTAAGCTTTATTTCTCTTCAGTTTACCTGTTCCAGTTACTTTAAATCTTTTTGCTGCTGATCTGTTTGTTTTAATTTTTGGCATGATAATTTCCTCCTGTATCTTCTATCTATTTTAACTGCTTTGCAATTTTCAGTTAAAAACTAACTTATTATGATTGGCGCTTTTCTGCTAAAAACATAGTCATGCTTCTGCCTTCTACTTTTGCAGGTTTTTCCACAACTGCGATTTCTGCAAGTCCTTCTGCAAAATCATCCAGAATATGCTTGCTGCTGTGCATATGTGCCATTTCACGACCACGGAAACGAAGTGTAACTTTTACTTTATCGCCCTTGCCAAGAAACTTCTTGGCTGCACTGATTTTCGTATTCAGGTCATTGGTATCGATATTCGGTGACATACGAATCTCTTTGATGTCAATCACACGTTGCTTCTTCCTAGCGTCCTTCTCTTTACGAAGCTGTTCATACTTAAACTTACCGTAATCTACGATCTTGCAAACCGGTGGTTTCGCTGTAGGCGCAATCTTAACTAAGTCAAGACCTGCTTCATCCGCCAGACGCATCGCCTCCTTGGTATCTACAATACCCAGCTGCTCGCCTTCTTCTCCAATCAGACGTACTTCTTTTTCCCTGATCTGCTCGTTAATCATTAATTCGCTAATGGCTTTGCCCTCCCAAAATAAAAAAGTGGATAGTCAGACTATCCACTTGCATTTACAATGTTATCATAAAATAACAACTTGAAAATATGAACACCTGGCAGCCTGTGCCCCAGGGTGAGAGTGGATACTCTGCTTCATTGTTGGTTGCTTCGCAACACTAGGACAGAATAACACACTTCTACTTTCTTTGTCAACTGTTTTTTAACGCTTTTTGAAGGTTGCACATTGCGTCTGACCTGCTTCCATTGCTCCAGAACCTGAAATGCCGATGCGATCTGCAAAACACTTTTTATCATTATTATACACACATGCATCTACGTCGCAACCAATCTCAATCGTACGACTTGGTGTCTTACAGCCACAGGAGCTTTGAAAAGCATTGTCACTCTTTGCGGAGAAGCTGCCACAGCTTGTATCAGCTGAGTTTTCTGCTCTTGTTCCTTCTACCTGAATTTCACCTTTACAACAACATTGTCTTTTATTGTAGACACATTCTTCTGCAGTACATTCCAATAATGACATCATAATCTTCCTCCTTAATTTAGTCAATCATAGTATTGACCTTAAGAAGGAAAATATTCGCATAACCACAATTGTTAAGTAGTACGCATCATTTCACGTACAAATCCAAAGAAATCAATCGCCGGAACAGGCTTCGAAAAACAGAAGCCCTGAATGAGGACATCTCCCATCTTACTGACACTTTCCAGCATTTCTTCGTTCTCCACACCCTCAACAACAATCTGCAGCTTCTGACTTTCAAACATATGAATCAAATCAGGCAGGACATTATTCACATTTTCAAAATAAGTCCATACAAGACTTTTATCAATCTTAACATATTCAAATGGCAATTCCAGAATAGATGCGAGATTGGAAAATCCAGTACCATAATCATCCAAAGAAAAAGTGACCCCAACCTCAACAAGCTTCTTCATATTCTTCTTTATAATCTGTTTGGTATCCATAGTAGCCGTCTCTGTAATCTCCAAATTAATCCGATCCATAGATACCGAAAACTTTTTTGCAGAATCAATCAATTCCTCTGCAAGATTCGTCTGCATACACTGTATCGGAGATAAATTGATGGAAACCATGTCAATTCCATAATGCCGCAGATCATTATCCTTCATAAAGCTCATGACCTTTTCAAAAATCTGTTTACCAAGCTGGATAATACTTCCATTCTCCTCAGCTTTTGCAATAAACTCGTATGGTGGAATAAATCCGATATCATCATCAAATAAACGCGCCAAGGCTTCGCAGGAATTGATTCTTTTTTCTTTCACCGAATAAATGGGCTGATAATACATTTGAATACTGTTGTTCTTTATTGCTTTTTCTATTGCACGCTCCACTGCGATGTCTCGGTTCATACGATCCAGAACACGCTCATCAATGATGATGGTAGAGTCATTTCCCATATGGTTAACATGTTCCATACTGAAGCTGATAATATTATAGATTTCACCCAGATTATTTTCTATCTGTTGATACGATAAATAGGTAAGACTCACGTGGAATTGTATTGCTGTCTCTCCTATTGTAAAGGTGCGTTCAAAACGATTTCGAATGATACGCTCCAATTCATAAAAATCCATATCTGATTTATCTTCGATTACAAATCGATCGGATGTAAAGTGAAAAATAATTGCCTGTGGGAAGGTTCTCTTCAGATAGTCAGCTATCTGACTCATTCCTCTGCTAATAACCTCCATCCCATATAGCGAATTCAGCGTACGGTATTCATCGATGCTTATCGTGATAATGGAGAACGGATGCTTCTCACGAATTGATTCCATAGTAAGTTCCACAAATGCATTCGAATTGAAAAGTCCTGTCTCTTTATCAATATAAATATCCGGATTCTCCAAAGACAGGTAAACAATAATCAAAGCCATTGGCGTTACTGCAAAAGTTATCAAAACCCATCGGAACAGAAAGCTTTGTAAAAATGCTCCGATTACAATCATGACTGCAAAAGTATAAATACTCATGAGCTGTGCTCTTCGTACATTTCTTCGATATGCTGTCACATAGATGAAGGCAAGACCCAGATAGAAGATATCAAAGAACAATACCAAATAGTATCCGCTTCCCTGATGATACATATTATTTGCATCAAACCAATACATAAGCCCCGTAAGGGGAGAAGATATGGATAAAAGCTCCACAATAATGAACGGAATACAATACACCACGAATAATGGTGTCTTCATAATCTCCAGCTGTCTTGTAACAGACAAAATGTAAATTAGGAAGGATAGTGCCAGCATTGGAATCAGGCAAAAAAACAAAACATTGATTCCATGCATGATCGGCAATGGGAATAAATTAGGATAAGAACTTATGATTGCAGACAAAATATCAAATAACGACGTAAAAAAAGTTATAGCCATCGCTATTTTGAAATATTGATTCTGCTTTGTCGGAAGATGGCGTTTAATTGCAAAGAAAAAAAGAAATACCACTTCAAAAAGCATTGCGGTTACTTCAAAGTCTATATTCCACCTCATATTAATCCCCATTTCTGCGCTTCTGTATACGCATCCCAAGTTTGTGCTCCCTATAAAGTAATTATATCACGTTGCAGCTTGAAATGACAATTGTAATCACGAAAAAGCCTGACATAATATGCTCTGTCAG
>CAYZUC010000096.1:0-7164 GCA_964481705.1 uncultured Lachnospiraceae bacterium | reverse complement strand
ATCATCATACTCCTATCTATTTCACTGCGTTCTCTTGGATCCTCTTACTCTGTTTCCTATTATTTCGTTTCCTCAACTACCTGCTCGGTACGACCAATTCTGTTTTTAATTTCATCCTGAACAGAAGTAATAAAATCAGCAAGCTTCCTGGAGCCCTCGTCTCCTGCGAAGCGACTACGTACAGAAACAGTTCCTTCTTCTTCTTCCTTCTGACCTACGATCAGCATATAGGGAACTCGCTCATTTCTTGCTTCACGAATCTTGTATCCAATTTTTTCTGCTCTCTCGTCCATCTCGCAACGAATTCCACCTGCTTTGAGTTCCTCCATAACCTTCTTTCCATATTCGAAATACTTATCGGAAATAGGAAGTACTTTCACCTGTACAGGAGCAAGCCATGTCGGGAACTTTCCTGCAAAATGCTCTGTCAGAATACCAATAAAACGCTCTACCGAGCCAAAGCATACGCGATGAATCATAATTGGTGTATGTGGCTCTCCGTCAGCTCCAATGTACTCTGTTTCAAAACGCTGAGGCATCTGGAAATCAAGCTGAATAGTACCACACTGCCATGTTCTTCCGATGCAATCCACCAAATGGAAGTCAATCTTAGGACCATAGAATGCACCATCACCTTCATTAATCATATAATCAAGTCCAAGATCCTCCAAAGCATTCTTCAATCCATTGGTTGCGTTTTCCCAATCCTCATCACTACCCATGGAATCTTCGGGTCTTGTAGATAGCTCAATCATGTATTTAAATCCGAATAATTGATATACCTCATCAATCAATCCTACCACACGTTTAATCTCTGCCTGGATCTGATCCGGAGCCATCATAATATGAGCATCATCCTGATGGAAGCAACGAACTCTCATCAATCCGTGAAGCGCACCAGATTTCTCATGTCTGTGTACCAATCCAACCTCTGCGAGACGAAGCGGCAAATCACGATAAGAATGTGGCTGGGATTTATATACCAGAACAGCACCCGGACAATTCATTGGCTTAATACAAAAATCTACATCATCAATGACGGTAGAGTACATATTGTCCTTGTAATGCTCCCAGTGACCAGAAGTAAGCCACAGATCTTTGTTTAACATGATAGGAGTTTCAATCTCAACATAATTTTCTCTTGTATGAATTTCTCTCCAATACTCCATCAATGCATTCTTCAAAATCATTCCCTTGGGGAGGAAAAATGGAAATCCGGGGCCTTCGTCCATAAAGGTAAATAAACCTAACTCTTTACCTATTTTTCTATGATCACGTTTTTTTGCCTCTTCCATCATGGTAACGTAAGCATCAAGATCTGCAGATTTTGCATAAGCAGTTCCGTAGATACGTGTCAGCATCTTATTCTTCTCATTGCCTCTCCAATAAGCTCCAGCTAACTTCATCAATTTGAAGGCCTTTACCTGTTTGGTGCTCATCAAATGAGGTCCTGCACAGAGGTCTGTAAAATCACCCTGTTTGTAAAAGCTTAGCTCTGCGTCTTCTGGAAGATCCTGAATCAATTCAACCTTGTATGGCTCATTCTTATCTTCAAAGAATTTAATGGCCTCAGCCCGACCCATGGTAAACTGCTCAAGTGCAAGGTTCTCTTTTACGATTTTCTTCATCTCAGCTTCAATCTTTGGTAAATCTTCTGTTGTAATCGGCTGATCACTATCTATATCATAATAGAATCCTTCATCAATCGATGGTCCGATTGCCAGCTTAACATCCGGATATAATCTTTTGATTGCCTGTGCCATAATATGAGAGGTCGTATGACGAAATGCCGCTGCTCCTCCCTTATCATCAAATGTCAAGATGCTTAACTCACAATCCTTATCTACGATTGTACGAAGATCGACTCTCTCTCCGTTTAATTCCCCTGCACATGCCACACGTGCAAGACCCTCACTGATATCCTTTGCTATATCGATAACCGACATCGCAGAAGCATATTCTTTTGTTGAACCATCCTTTAATGTTATTTTCATTTCTTTGTTCCTTTCTTTCACTGTCCCGTATATATTTATTTGTTTTTGTATTTCTCACGGGTATTATTCAGCTTAAATCCTTCATTTCTGCAATTACCATTGTTACTTCCTACTGTGTTATCACACCAGATGGATACACCGTTTTTAACAGGAGATATCCAAAAGCCGATAATGATTCCTAAAAAAAGACACGCTATCGGTAACATCAGGTTCTGATTCTCACTAAGCTTCTGTACTAAGGAAATACATTTGTCTACATACTTTTTCATACATACCTCTTTTCTGAACAGTTTTCTCCAACATGTGCACGGATTTTCCTGCGAAAAAAAGTCCCCCGTACAACGCATACGCGGTACGAGGGACGAATAATCGCGGTTCCACCCTAGTTCATCTCAGACACTAACCATCGAATACAACAACAGGACGTATCTGAAATATCTCATTTGACGATAACGGAATCACCGGACCGGATTGGGGTCACTCAGAGTTAGTTTTCAAACAGTTCCTCATAAGATAATCGCAGCCGGTCAATCGACCGTTATCTCTCTCTGAAATGATTTCCTGTCCTACTCGTCTCTTCAATGTATTGTCTTGTATACTTATCCGTAGTTTACTACCGGAAAAATGCTTTGTCAAGAGAAGTTATTGACCAATATAAGCTGAACCAATCCACATCTCCATCAGTTCAAGATTTTCTTGAAATGTACTCGCTTCACAAGAGCAGTCTAATAAAAAGCCAAAGCCATCTGTTGTAATGTAGGCAACATCATGAACCATAGTCTCTTCTCCTTCTCCTGTACTCACTTGAAAACGATACACCGGACAGTCAATTGTCTTAGACAATTCCTCGTCTTCGGAAGCAATCGTCGACTTCCATTCATACTTTCCGGCCAGATATGACTGCACCTTCTCCAAGGTATCTCTTTCTGCTGGCAAAATCTCCTTTTCCATGTAAATCGTGATTGTATCATCCTCACAGGATAAAATCTCGACATACGTACCATCCTCATTCGTCACAGATTTCTTTACCGTGGCATCCATTGGTGCATTTCCGATGCCAAGATACGTACCCGTGAAGGAGACTTCCTTTGAGGAATCGCCATCTGTTGCATTCTCCGTCGCAGCTTCTGTGGAAATACTGGTAGTACCTTCCACTTCTGCCTCCGTTTCACCGGATAAGTCCTCATGTGTTATATTTTCGTCACCAAGCACAATAACCGGAGTTTCAGCATTCTCAGTTGTATGCACTCCATCCTTATCTGCCTGATTACCACACGCTGTCATTAAAATAGTTGTTCCCAAAAAGAGAACGAGACATAATCGCTTCATAAAACTCCTCCAAAAATAGTGTATCTTCGAAAAAAGTCAGACATAACTTCTGTCTGACTTTTGTATTCCGTACTAAATTATTACCTGCCGCAGCATTTTTTATACTTCTTACCGCTTCCACATGGACACGGATCGTTACGTCCAACCTTCTTGCCTTCTCTTTTAATAGTAGTAGAAAGCTTCTGTTCCTTATAAAGCTCAGATCTTTTTTCTTCATCAAAGATTGCTTCCCATTCCGGAAGCTCGTACAGCCAGTCTGCTTTCGCGCCAACCATATTCTTATATAAAAGCTCTTTATCAAAGTCAAGAGACACCTTCGTGTCCTCATCCATCTCTTCTATATTGTTGGATGTCTTCAGACTCTCTTCTATCCCGTCCAAGAAGCCTACCATTGTCTCAACAGTGACACCATATTTTTCTGCAAGTTCTTTTACAGTACCTTCAACCACTTCATCCGGACTCTTCAACAGTTCTTCATAGATTGCTTTCTCCTGTAAAAAATATGCCTTCCATAATTTTTGTAAAGCACCCTTATCTGCCTCAGCATCGTAAGCCTTTGCTCTCCAATCATCTAATAATCCCATGACTAAAACTCCTTTATCTATTGAATAATGAACCTATTATAAACTATTTTCATTTTTTTGTATAGTGCTAAAAATTTCGTCAATACTATGAATAATCATTGGGGTTCCCCCTCCATTGATTAAACTTATCCTCCCCCAACAAATCGACGGACGTGAGTGCAGGAAGCATTCATGTCCGTCGTATTTACTTAGCCTTGACTTTCCAACTTATCGCAGTTATGATATAGCAACAAGATAAATCATAAACCCTGATGCGTAGAAAGGTGCGCATAGAATGGAGAATCGTATGAAGCTCAAAAGAATCTTAGCCCTTGGTGGGGTTGTCATTTTAGTTGCGTTATACTTATTAACACTTGTCTTTGCTTTGCTCAAGACACCTTATTCTATCCAAATGTTCTATGCATCTGTGACCGCAACCATTGCTGTGCCAATAATCATCCACCTATTCTTAATGATTCATAACGTTCGCGAAGGACGCAAGGCATTTGACAATCCTTACACTTATCGTGATAAAAAAGATTCCTGATAAGAATGAGCTTACCTCACCCCTAGTGATGTAAGCTCTTTTATTGCCTCTTCTCTCGTTGTGAATACAATCCCATGGATTCCGAACTTCTCAGCTGCTGCTACATTTTCCGGTCGATCATCCAGAAATACGCACTCCGTTGGCTCAAGAAAATACCTTTCAATCAAAAGCTCGTAAATACGGGGTTCCGGCTTCACAACATGATCTCGGAAGGAAAGCATACCTCCATCAATATAATTTAAAAACTCCATATCCGGGGCACATTCACTCAGTGTCTTATTTGACAAGTTTGAAAGGATTAATACTCGATATCCATGTTTCTTCAAATCCATAATCCATGGGATTGTGGTCGGATACATATGAATCGTATCCGAGATATCGGTAAACATTTCCCGGATTTCCTTCTCTACACCCGGGTCATTCTTTATAAACATCTGAAGTACTTCCTGTTCTGGAATTCCTCGGTCAAATTCTCCCCAAGCGGGGCTCTGTACTGTAGCCTTTGCCACACGGTCAAACACTTCTTTCGAAAAATGAAATTTTTCAAAATGACGTTCCCAGCAAAAATCAGTTAAAACATTTCCTATATCAAAAATAATTGTATTAATAGCCATTTACTTTCTCTTTCTCGCTGCTCTCGCTTCTTTTTTTAGTCTGGCATTCTCACGATGAACAAGAATCAAAAACTTACCATTCGTGAGCAGATAACGCTTGAACAATTTCTTTGGATCCTGAAGCAGCCGATATAACCATTCCAGACTGCATCTCTGCATCCATTTAGGTGCACGTGCAATATTTCCGGCGTAGTAGTCAAATCCTGCTCCGACTCCAATCATTACACCAGGCGTCATATCCTGATGCTTTGCCATGTAGATTTCCTGCTTGGGTGCACCAAGACCGATCCAGATAAAATCAGCTTCGGCATCCTTCATTTTTTGTATCTCAATCCGATCCTCCTCTTCTGTCAACTCACGATAGGGAGGAGAAACCATCCCGACAATCTGTATTCCGGGATAACGACGCTCTAATTCCATTTGTAACTTTTCTATAGTCTCTTCTGAACTGCCATAAAAATAATGGCGGTATCCATTCCACGCAGAAATACGGAATATCTCTCCCATTAAATCAGGTCCTGTCACTCGCCCAATTGTCTGACATCCTCTTTTCTTTGCCTCCACGGAAAGTGGTTTCCCGTCTGGAAGTACCAGTGCTGCTCCATTCTGAACAGCCAGATAATCAGGATTCTCATAACTCATAACCGTGGTATGCACATTGGATACACAGATATACTTGCCAGAAAGCTCTTTCAGATTCTGTTGGATATATTGAATCGTCTCAGGCATATTCATAACAGAGAGATTTACGCCCAAAAGGCAGCATGAGTCACTCCACTTTGCACTCTTCCCAAAAATAACTCCTATCGTTTGAAGAATAATCTTGATATCCAAAAGTAATGACCATTGATCAATATATTGGAAGTCCAATTTAACAACATCCTCAAAGTTTTTAATTTCATTACGCCCACTCACCTGCCATAGCCCGGTGATACCCGGCCGTATACTCAGACGTTTCAGATGATATCCTTCATATTGGCTGTACTCATCTACTGTGGGAGGTCTTGTACCAACCAGACTCATATCTCCACGAAGGACATTCCAAAATTGAGGAAACTCATCCAGACTCGTTCGACGTATCCATCTGCCAACTGGAGTTACTCTGGGATCGTTCTTCATTTTAAACATCAAGCCCTGCATCTCATTTTGTTCCATGAGCTGCTGTTTCTTCTCCTCAGCACCCAGATACATGGAACGAAACTTATATATACGAAAACGCCTGCCATTGATACCAACTCTCTCCTGAGAAAAGAAAACCGGTCCCGGCGATTGTATCTTAATAATTGGAGCAAGAATCAAAGTAAGAACTCCTGTTATCAGCAATCCCACAATACTTCCGCAAATATCCATAAGACGCTTCATCAGCATCTGAACCGAATCCATATTCTTGGTAGCAAAAGAGATTACCTTATACTTTCCAAAGTTCGTAATCACTTTTTCCTCAACAGAGATATTAAATACATCAATATTAAGATTAACTGTCAATCCCATCTGTTCAAATCCCATAATCACAGATTCCAATGGTATCGGATAATCGAACGGAATATTAATAAAAACTTCGTCGTAAATATAATCACGATGTGTATCAAAAATCGTCTCCATATCCCCAATAACAGGAATACCCATAATTGACTTTCCAACCCGATTCTGATCCAGAAGAACAATGGACGTTACATTAAGGAATTTTCCTTTTTGTGAGAAAAGATTCTTTAAAATACCCTCTACCCGATCCTCTAATGTAACTAAAAGTACACGATTCTCATTCCGGTTATTCTTTACGTAATAGTATAAAAATCTCTTATATATCAAACGAATGAAGAATTGCAGAATAATATTAATACAGAAAAAATAGCCAAGAATGATACGGGATACATTACCGCTCTGCTTGGTTCCAAACAGGTACAGGAAAATAAAGGTCATCAAAAGTATCTGTTTTCTTATCACATCTGTAATCATGGTAAACTGACCCTGATCTACAATATCTTGTTGTCGCTCCTCATAAAGAATGAAAAGGAAACCATAGCCAAGAATAATCAAGGTTAGTGTACTCACATATGGTGTCGATCGAAACCAATTTTCCAGAAATGGAAAAAAACCATGTCGAATGGTACCGGCAA
>CAYZUC010000095.1:9960-10795 GCA_964481705.1 uncultured Lachnospiraceae bacterium | reverse complement strand
AAAAGTAGAAGGATATATTAAGTTACAGATTCCCGCCGGAAAAGCTACACCTGCACCACCGGTTGGACCAGCTCTTGGTCAGCATGGTGTTAATATCGTTGAATTTACAAAGCAGTTCAACGCTAAGACAGCAGATAAAGGTGACGTTGTCATCCCGGTTGTAATCACAGTTTACGCAGACAGAAGCTTTAGTTTCATTACAAAGACTCCACCTGCAGCAGTACTCATCAAGAAGGCTTGTAATATCAAGTCCGGTTCTGCAGTACCTAACAAGACAAAAGTTGCTAAGATTTCCAAAGCTAAGGTTCAGGAAATCGCTGAGCTTAAAATGCCTGATTTAAATGCAGCAACATTGGAAGCAGCAATGAGCATGATCGCCGGTACCGCTAGAAGTATGGGTATTGAAGTAGAAGACTAATAGGAGGAAAGTAAAATGAAACGTGGTAAGAAATATACAGAAGCTGCAAAAGCAATCGTACGTGCTAATCAGTATGATCCTGCAGAAGCAATTTCTTTGGTTAAAAAAGCAGCAACTGCAAAATTCGATGAGACAATCGAGCTTCACATCAGAACAGGCTGCGATGGTCGTCATGCAGAACAGCAGATTCGTGGTGCCGTTGTATTACCTAACGGAACCGGTAAAGTTACAAGAGTATTAGTTTTCGCTAAGGGAGATAAGGTTTCTGAGGCTGAGGCAGCAGGAGCTGATTTCGTAGGCGGAGATGAATTAATTCCTAAGATTCAGAATGAAGGATGGTTAGACTTCGACGTTGTTGTAGCTACTCCTGATATGATGGGTGTTGTAGGAAGACTTGGTAAAATTTTGGGACCTAAG
>CAYZUC010000095.1:0-9950 GCA_964481705.1 uncultured Lachnospiraceae bacterium | reverse complement strand
TAAGGCTGGTACAGTTACAATGGATGTAACAAAAGCTATCAACGATATCAAAGCAGGTAAGATCGAGTATCGTTTGGATAAGACAAACATCGTTCACGTACCTGTTGGAAAAGCTTCTTTCTCAGAAGAAAAGCTTCTTGAGAACTTCAACACAATCATGGAAGCATTAGTAAAAGCAAAACCTGCTACATTAAAGGGTCAGTACATGAAGAGCATTTCTATCGCTCCTACCATGGGACCTGGCGTACGTATCAGCACTGCTAAATTCTAATAATGAGATAATGAAAGCCTCTGCGTAATGCAGAGGCTTTTTTGTACTAATCATCAACTACTGCGATTGGCATATCCTCAAGATTGGGATATTTTTCGCGAATCGCTTTTTCTCTATCCTCTTCCGTTTCGGGAGCGGTACCATCTGTTGGTGCAGCTGGAACTATTGGTACATTATCAGATACGGCGTAGGTTGGCTTTTCCAGTGGTCTAGGCTTTTGCGATTTGACGCCATCTCCGGCTCCGTTTGTGACGATTCCATCAGAATGAATACTGACATCTCCCGATAATCCAGCCATAACGCTTAAAACACGTTCATAATCACCAGTAGTTCCCGGTACTAACAAATCTGTTCTGCAGTCATGCTGTCTGCAGGGAAGAAACTGATAAGAGGAGATTTTGGAATCCTGCAAGGTTACTTTGATAATTCCGGTATCGAGGTCCTTTGAGTTAAACCAGAAGTTACCTACGCTGTATATGACGGGTACTTCGCCGATATACTCAATGCCCTGTAAGCAGTGTGAGTGGTCTCCAATGATGAGATCAGCACCTTTTTCCACATACTGATTGGCGAGGTCCTTTTGCGACGCATCTACTTCATATTCATTCTCACTACCCCAGTGAACGTAAACAACTACAAAATCGCTGTTTTGTTCTGCTTCTTCGATGACAGAAAGGAATTTGGTTGGATCCAGAGTACGGAGGACACCAGGGGAGTCTGCCGTAGCTTCTCTGGTATCCGGTGGATCCAGACGTTCAATTTGCGTGGCTGATACAATAGCAATTTTCATACCACCTGCAATAAAGTAAACCGGTTTGGTGGCCTCGTCAAGATTGGAACCGGCTCCAACATAGGGTACATTTGCATTTTGCAGAATTGACATGGTATCCAATAGTGCATCCGGACCAAAATCGTATGCGTGATTATTTGCCAATGAGACAATATCAACACCCATGTCATTTAGGAGGGCGGCACGCTCTGGCTTTGCACGGAAGGTAAAGGTCTTGCCAGCAGTAGGGGTTCCACGGTCGCTATATGGAAATTCGTTATTTACCATAAAGATATCAGCGCCGGTTAACTGCTCCATCAAATCAGAAGAGAGGGAGTCTATAATCCCATTTTTCCGTCCTCTCAAAGCATTCATATTGCTGTAATTATCGTCAAAAGCAATATCTCCCGCAAATACCATGGTGACTTGATTTTCGGACTGTGTCTCTTTGCAGATAACTCTTGGATCGGATAACTCCTGCTCCGAAAGCGAGTACCCATGGAAGTCTTCGCCGGATGGAGTATTCTCAGAAATGGCCATTTCTTCGGAAAGCCGGTCAGCACTATCTACAATAATGGTAGGTATGGATTCTTCTTGTGAACTCTCTTGTAGTGGAGTATCTTCCGATGCATTGTTTCCGTTCGGAAAAGTGGAACAGCTGCATAGGAGAAGAGAGAATCCTGCCAGTAACAATACTATTTTTTTCTTTTTCACAAATAATTCTCCTCGTCTTTCTAGTATATCTTTTTGCAACAATTTGTAGGTCGTGGTTAACTTTTGACCCTACTCATACATTATATAGAATAATATGCAAAATTACAAGTTTCCCCAATCATCAATTACGCATCGAAACAGTCTTGCTATTGATGCCAATATTTGCTAATATTTAATCGCTGTGGATTTTGAAGCAAATTGGTTTCATAAACGCGTTATTTGCGTGGATAGGAGAGATATGAGGGTAGTAAAGAGATTGATAGCACTGGGATTGTGCACACTGATGTTGTGTATGAGTCCATTTACAGTAATAGCAGCCGAAGTATTGGAGGTTGAAGTTACAGACCTAAACGGCGAAATGGAAGAGGCTTTGAGTGAGACACTGAACGAGCTGAATAATCTGATTCCGGGTAAGGATTATGTAGAAGATCAGGTGGTTTTATCAATAGAGTCTCGTGAGCAGGCAGAGCAGGTGGCAGTCAGCCTGAGTGGAAATGTAATTTCCTTTCAAGACAATATCGCAGTCATTCATACATCAATCGGTACTGCAAATGCATTAGTTCGAACGGCTGAGGGCTATCCGGATATTCCCACGTTGTATCCCAATTATATTTATTCTGTTTGTGAGGAAACTACGGTTGGAATGCAGGAAAAGGATTTCCATACGAATTCCCAAAACGGGAGTACAGGTGACCCCGATATTGGAAAACAATGGTTTCATGATATTGTTCATTCCACAGATGCATGGTATGTGACGAAGGGGTCGGGCGTAAAGGTGGCAGTTCTCGATACTGGAATTGCTCCTTCTCATGAGGAACTTACAGGGCGCGTTCAAGCAGAAAATAAAGTAACGGACAACGACCTTCTTAGAAATGGTGCGCAGGACAATAGTGGTCATGGAACGCATGTGGCGGGATTGATTGCTGCTGAGGAAGGAAATGGTAAAGGCGGCGCCGGCATTGCTCCGGAAGCAAGTATTCTTGCAATAAAGGTTATGGATAACGGTGGGGATTCGACACGTCAACCGACCGGTACAACTGCTGACATTTGCGCCGGCCTGCGTTACGCAGTGAGACAGGGTGCACGAGTTATCAATATGAGTTTGTCCGGAACGTACGATGCAAAGGATAAATTTCTTGAGAAAGAAATAGCAGATGCTCGTAGCAGTGGTGCAATTGTAATTATTGCAGCAGGAAATGATACAACAAATCTTTTGGAGAGAAAGTCAGCCATTTCAGCGATCAAGGGAGTCTTTCTTGTTTCTGCAACCACTTCCGCCAATGAATTGGCGCGTTATTCAAATTATGGAGGCATAAGCATTGCAGCTCCGGGAGGCGCAGCAAATGGAGTTGATTCGGAAGATATCTGGTCAACTTCCATATCGGGTAATGATTCTTACGAATACAAAAGTGGAACCTGTATGGCAGCGCCGATTGTATCAGGTGTTGCAGCGTTAATTGTGGCTTCGGATACATCGATTACAAAGGATGAGTCTGGTGTGACGGAGATAGAGGAAAGGCTAAAAAGAACTGCTTTAAAGAAGGGAAGCAAGAATTGCTTTGGAGCCGGTATTGTAAATGCTGCTGCAGCTGTTGGCGCTGTGACGATTTTCTCAAAGGATGGTAATTACCATGTGGTTTCCAGGAAATCTCTTCAATTATATGCGAACTCTTGGAAGACGGGAAAGATAGAATGGAGTATTCCACAATCAATGAGTTCAGTCGCCACGATAAGTAAGAAGGGAAAATTCAAAGCAAAGAAAGTGTCTCAGATTACTAACGTTCCCGTCACAGCGAAGATTAATGGAATGACAGGAACGGTGACGATAACTATTTATCCGAGCAATGGAACAATCGAGCTGCTAAGTGACAAGGTAGTAGATTTGAAGGTACGTCCCAATGAAGCATCCAATGAGACGACTTATTTTCGAGTAAAGAGTGATTCACCATATACATTCCACTCCTCTGACAATTCCGTAGCGACGGTAGACCGTAACGGCAAGGTTGAAGTGTACTCTGATGGTACAGCGAAATTGACGGCTGTCACTATTGGAGGAAAAAAGGTCTCCATGAAGGTACGTGTTACCGGTACGCCATATATAATAGAAAAGATAGTACCAGCATCAACAAAGGGACAGACAATGGCAGAGCAATTTTCGCAGACATACCTTGCTTCTTATCTAGGTATACAGGATGATTATTGCTGTGTAGCTTCTGCTGGAAAAAAACTAAAATTAAAGGCAGTCGCAAAATGGCCGTATTGTACTTCCTCTAATAAAAGACTTACTTGGAAAGCAGGAGAAGAACAAAAGGGCGTCTATAATAATAAGCAGTACAAGGTAATAAAGGTCAAGAACGGATCAGTAAGTGCGGCTCGTAATATAGAGCAACCGATTCTTGCACAGATTAAGGCAGAAACTTTTAAAATAAATAATGGAAAACAAGAAAAAATAAGTGGAGCAGAAACGTATGTATTATTATCGAAGCCTATGATAAGCTTTCATTTTGGCAATGAAAGGCTGATTCGTGCGCTGAAAACCAAGACTTCCATTAAGATTGAGAATGGGAAAACAGGTATGGTTGGATATTCCATTGTTGCTCCAAATGATGATGCTTCTTCCAATGCCTATAATCCCTTTCCATATATAGAAGTTGGGGATGAATCAGTGGCAACAGCGGAATTTCAACCATATGATAAGGAGACACGGCAATATGGCATTATCGTTCATGGTCATAAACCAGGGAACTGTATCATAAAGTTGTACAGCATGGATGGAGCTTACAAAAAGGCTGAGATAAGAGTAACCGTAAAATAGCAATAAGTATACTGGGTAAATGTGTTTTTTTCTTGAACTATAGGGGAATATTTGGTATAATTTACTGCGACGCGTGAAAGGAAGAAAAGATGCAAACAAAATGGGTAATGCTTATAGTGTTAGGAATTGCTGCTACAATAGTAATCGGGTTTGTAATTTTTAAGAATGTACATAACGATGGGGGAGAGGCACAAGTGGAGCATGAGAATTACCGTGAGATTGCAGAACAACTTTCTAAGATGAAGCCTGAGATTGATTACGTAGAGCATTGCTTGATTGCTGGGGCGGAGGATGAGAAACAGGCAGAAGAGATTGCCAAGGCAGTGGGTGGCACGTTAGAGAGCTTCGAGTATGGAATTGCCACCATTCATTCAGATGAGACTGTATTAGATCTCATGAATCGTCTGTCAAAAGAGAAGGGGACACTTCCTAACGTAGGACCTAATTACATGATGTCGATTGATTAAGATGTGAAAAGAGGAGAAAGAAAGAACATGAAGAAGCAGAAAAGATGTTTACAGAGCATCATCGCACTGATTCTTGCGATGGTCATGGTTGTCGGAACACCGGTAGGAGTTCTTGCTGACAACGAGATTTTGACAGAGGACGCTACTGTTGTATCACCAGCAGATGGTAGTGAAACAGTATCTGAGAGTACTATTTCAGATGATAATGTTGGATCAGACAAGATTGGTTTTGAGCTGACAAATGAGCAGATGGAAGACAAGATGGGTCTTGCTTCTGTTTTAAGCGATATGGCAGGTATGGAGTCAGGCAAGGATTATGTAGCTGATGAAGTATACTTTGTTGCTGAGGATGAAGAGGCAGCTGAGAAGGTTGCAGATGCTTATGACACAGACTTAACGAGCTTTGACTATGGCATTGGTACTCTTTCTGTATCTGATAATGCTTCTGTCACAGATATGGTAACGTTAGCTGCTGATATGGACAATACTCTGCCGGCAGTGTACCCAAACTACTACTGTACCATTTTTGATACAGAGGATGATGCAGCAGCACCTGCAGACACAGATGCGATTAATGAAAAACAGTGGCATCACGGTAAGATTAATACAGAGGCTGCTTGGAACAACACTAAGGGAGCCGGAGTTAAGGTTGCTATCATTGATACCGGTATCAGCCAGGAGCATCCGCAGTTGAAGGGAAACCTTGTTAATGCGAAAGCTTTTGGAGCATATGGTAATGTAGAAGATCCTCATGGACATGGTAGCCATGTATCCGGAATTGTAGCAGCAATCAATGGAAACGGTGTGGCCGGAGTTGCTCCCGAAGCCAAGCTCTATGTTGGTGGAGTCGCTGATAATTCCAGCGGAAGATTTGCAATTGATAACGCAATCAAAGCTACAAAATGGGCAACTGAACAGGGTGTTGATGTTATGAACATGAGCTTTGGTTCCACTGGTTATGATGAGAATTTGGATGACGCAATTCAGGCTGCTGCAAAAAAAGGTATTGCAATTGTAGTAGCGGCTGGAAATGATTATATGAGTTTAAACAAAACGAAGTATTATCCAGCATGTTTGAAAAATGTTATTACCGTATCTGCTACCGATCAAAGTGACGCAAAAGCGGATTTCTCTAATTATGGTACCGGATACATTGATGTAGGAGCTCCTGGTGTTGATATCTGGTCCACAGATAAAGATGGTGGATATAGATACATGGATGGTACTTCTATGGCTAGTCCGGTTGTTGCCGGTGTTGCAGCTTTGGTTGTTGGAAGTGGTATTGTTAATGACAAGACAGGTCTTGCAAAAGCTACAGCTATTAAAAATGCTATCAAGAACGCAGCAAGACCTATGAATAATGAAGACTATTTTGGTGCAGGTATTGTCGACGCAGATGCAGCTATTAATTCTATTGTAGTATCCACAGAAGGAGACAAGGATTCTGTTAAGGCAGGAGAGTCTATCCAGTGTAAAGCAAATACCACTGGAGTTACATGGAGCTCCAGCGATGCAGCTGTTGCTACCGTTGACGCTAATGGTAAGGTTACAGCAGCTTCTGTTACAGAGAATAAACAGGTTACTATTACTGCAACGAAAGGATCTCATAGCGGAAGTATTACTCTGACTGTCGTTGTATATGGCGAAGGAAAGATTAAGAAGATTATGGTTGGCGATGGTGTTAACGTTGTGAAAAATATCTCACTCGCCACATCAGGAACTACAAGCAAAACATTAAAGGTATGGACAAAGCCCATGGTTGCTACGTCCTCGGATTTTACATGTAAATCAAGCAATACAAGGGTAGCAACAGTAGTAAAATCAGGAGATAACATTGTTGTAACCGCTGCAGGTAAAAAGGGTAGTGCCACAATTACAGTTGCAACGGCGGATGGTTCGAAGAAGAAAACTACTTTAAAGGTTACGGTAGTAACTCCGGTTACAAAGATTACTTTAAAGAATTCAGAATGTCCTAAGATTACACAGGAAGATGCAGGATTTTATCCTATTGCTCAGGGCAAGAAGATTACAGTAAAAGCATCTGCTAATTCAGAAGCAACAAATAAAAAAGTAAAATGGACCAATGTTAATGATACTTATTATAAGATTAAAAATGGTGTCCTGACTTGCAAGAAGGATGCTCCGATTGGAACAGTTATTAACGTTACTGCTACTGCAGCTGATGGACTTGGTGCAACTGCTACAATGATATTTAAAGTGTATGGACCTACCAAGAACATCACACTTTCCAATGGTAAGACAAAGGGAACACTCAAAATGCCTACGTATACTTATACACCACTGCAGTATAACATTAATGGTGATAATTGCTTCCAGGATTGGACTATGGTTTACTGGAGCAATAAGCGTGTTGCTTATCTGTCCAGCGGATACATTGTAGCAATCAAGAAAGGTAAATGCCAGTTTAAGATTAAAGCAATTGATGGTACCAAGAAGACAGCAGTTCTCAATGTTGTTGTTAAGTAATAAAATAAGAATTTAAGTAAGGAGGATCGACACGATGTCGGTCCTCTTTTTTGCATGGGAAAAGATACGAGAGTGGCAAATCTTGACGATGAACGGATTATTGCTAATAGAAGAGGTTCTTGTACGTTTACAATCAAGGCTATTGATGGTACGAAAAAGAAAGCATATCTTAAGGTAAAGGTAAAATAAGTATAGAAAGTAAAGAAACGAACCAATCCTACGACAGGGTTGGTTCGTTTTTATTACATAAATAATGAAGAAGTTAAATAAATTGTAACATTATATTGAATTTCCAATATATGTCTGGTATAATCAATTTCGGTTGTTTAAAATTTAGAAAATGAGTTGGGTTTATGTACAAGAAAATGCGGTCAATGATTGCTTTCATGTTAGTAATTGTTATGACCATGGGAAGTGTTTCTAATGTTTTCGCTGACAATGGAGCAGTGATTATTCAAGAGGAGCAGATTACGGTCAGTCCGACAGATGGAGAAGAGGGTTTATCTGAGAATTCCATTGTGGAAGAGATTTCTGAGAACAGTGTATCGGAGAGTGAGCTTTCTTCGGATGCTTCCGACTATACGCTGACCAGTGAACAGAAGCAGGACAAAATGGATCTGTCTGCAGTTCTTAATAATTTAGCCGGTCTGAAAGCAGGCGTGGATTACATGCCGGAACAGGTGTATTTTGAGGCAGAGGATAAGGAAGAAGCCGGCGAGATTGCTGATACATATGATGCTGAGCTGGAATCCTTTGAAGAGGGGATTGGAGTCCTGAGTGTACCGGAGGATAGCTCTGTTGTAGACATGGTGACTATTGCGGCAGACATGGACAATCAAAAGCCTGCTGTATATCCAGATTATATCTGTGAGATTTCAGAAGAGGAAGAAATTGAATATGGCAGCGAGGAGTATCCTACAGAATTAACAGACAGTAAGCAGTATCATCATGATACGATTAATACATCTGCTGCATGGAAGGTAAGCAAAGGCTCCGGAGTCAAGGTAGCTGTCATTGATACCGGAATCAGTACGAAGCATCCTAATTTGAAAAATAATTATGATTCCTCAAATTCGAAAGCTTTTGGAAGATATGGAAAGATTGAAGATCCACACGGTCATGGAAGTCATGTAGCAGGTCTGATAGCAGCGACCAATAGCAATGGAGTATGTGGCGTGGCTCCACAGACGAAGATTTACATGTGCGGAGTTGCGGATAACAGCTCTGGAACATTTGCTATGTCGAATGCCATTAAGGCTACAAAATTCGCAACATCGAAGAAAGTAGATGTCATCAATATGAGTTTTGGATCCAGCCAGTATGACAGTGTGTTCGCAGATGCGGTGAAAGCAGCAATAGACAGTGGCGCGGTGGTAGTAGTAGCAGCTGGTAACGAGCATTCTAATTTAAATAGTAACAAAAAGTATCCGGCATGCTTTAGCAATGTAATTACAGTATCGTCTACAGACAAAGATGGAAGCTTGTCTGACTTCTCCAATTATGGAAGCAAGTACATAGATATTGCAGCACCTGGAGGAAAGATATATTCCACCTATAAGAATGCAGGTTATGCAACGATGTCCGGTACATCTATGTCGAGTCCTATTGTGGCCGGTGTAGCAGCATTGATTATTGGCAGTGGAGATGTATCCTCGAAAAAGGGAGCTGCAAGAGCAAGTGCAGTACGTAAGCTTATGCGTACCTGTGCAAAAGACAAGAATGATACAGCTAAATTTGGCGCTGGTATTGTAAATGTCGGAAAGTGCCTGAGTGCAGTAGGAATAACAACAAAAGGCGGAGCTAGTGGACTTGCATCGGGAGAGACCCTTCAGTGTGCAGCCAGCATTGCGGGAGTGACTTGGACCAGCAGCGATTCCAAGTTGGCTACTGTCGATGCGAAAGGTAAGATAACTGCAGGAACGGTAAAGAAGAAAAAACAGGTGGTTATCACAGCCAAGAAAGATAAGCGTAAAGGAACGATAAAGCTTTATATCTATCCTGAGAAAGTGAAGAAGATTTATATTGGTGATGGTACCACGGTTACAAAATCAATAAACCTTTCAACACTGGATTCCAAAACGAAGAAACAAACGTTGATCGTCTGGACAGACCCAGTGGCAGATGAGCTTGTTGAATACTCGATCAAATCCAGCAACGATAAGATTGCAAAGGCAACAGCAAATGGTAAGAAGCTTACTGTCACTGCAGCGGGTAAAAAGGGTGACGCTACCATTACCATTCAAGCATTGGATGGTTCCAAAAAGAAGGCAAAGCTAAAGGTTCATGTAGTGGTTCCTGTTACTAAGATTACCATGAAAAACAAGGAAACGGGAGGCTATACATTAGATACCTATCCGATTGCACAGGGAAAGACAATTAAGATATCAGCATCTGCAGACAAGGAAGCAACGAATCGGAAACTGATTT
>CAYZUC010000094.1:0-10843 GCA_964481705.1 uncultured Lachnospiraceae bacterium | reverse complement strand
CCTTTACCCTTTTTCATTCCTTAGGGTATAACCATAGTTGAACCTTAGGAGGGGCATGTTATATCCATTTAACTAAAGGAACAGAGTTAAGCCTTAGAAGGGAAGGCCTATCACCACTACTGTGTTGGTGTATTTACTTTTGAAAATTAATATGACCTTGCATCCAAATGGTGCCCTTAAATCTTCTCTTCGGTAACGGCTCTCCAATCAGGTCTTTCTTGTTAATACAAACATCAAGAATTAAATCATTACAATTTAAAGTTATAATATAAATTTGCTCTTGTGTCAAACTATTTTCTGTCATACGACATTCTACAATTTCTCCAAGAATGGAATATTGATCACATTCAATCCCAAATGGCATAAAATAAGTATCCACCAAACTAAATACATCTTCGTTCAGAATTCTTCTGGAAATAGTGGAATACGTATCGATGTCCTCCATCGTCAGACTCTCAATGGCCTCTTCATCACCTTGACGCGCAGCAGCAAGCAGATGGCTTCTTGTGATAGATGCCTTCTCTGTTTTCTTTGCTTCCTTCTCATTCTTTTTTAACGGAAGCATGATACTTCCCTGAAGAGACAAACCGGAAAGATTCACCGTAGTATTCTGTGATGGAAGATTACCTCTTTCCTGTTCCAGAATATAATCCATACGATTCTCTAAATAGAAAATCAAAGATACTCCAACCTTCAAGTCTTCACATATACCGGCATATGATTCCTTATCAGAGTGTCTTTCTACAGAAATGTCTTCTCCGGAACTGATATTCCCGCCTACAAAGTAGGGATAACAGTATTCATATTCGAAATCAAAATCCTCACTATAATCACCACAAACCGCAATACCCATTGAGTCTGCAAATTCCTTTTGGAATTCTGCAGTTATCGTCTCGTCTGATCGAGACACATATTGTTTCTTTGTCTCTTTGTTTATGACTTGAAAGATAATCTCCTTCATTTGTTTTTTTGATGTAATCTCACTAAATCCTATGGCTCTCAAATATCTATGCATAAGATGATCTCCCGACTAATTTATTATGACACGAGTGTCACATATTGCTGATACTCTTTATTTCCTTTAGCATATCTTCTTTACTCTTGTATTCTTCTTTACTCTTGTATTCTTCTTTGCTCTTATGTTCTTCTTTTGTCTTAAATTCCTTTTTAATCTGCTTATTTGGAATCAGGTCCTCTTCGGAGGCATCTCTAATATGAATGGATTTGCTACTTACAACCTGCGTTTTTCCCTCTCGAGAATTCTTCTCTTTTTCTTTTCCTGTTTTGTCCTTCGCGATTTTTTCCTTTTGGGACTTATTGCAATCCTTTGCCTTATTCAAAGCTTCACGCTCTTCGTCTCCTAGACTAATGAAAGACTCTCCAGCGACAATTTCCTTTGTATAAGTATAACATCCCTCTGTACTATGAACAGAATTTAAAATGAATCCATCATTCTGATCATTTAATAATGCTATACTAAAACTAAGCTTTCCTCCCATTTCGTGAAAAGCATCATATCGTATGATTCCTACTTTTTGATAGGTAAGCATCAAATTCTTTCGAATATCATTAATAGAGTCAGAATTCTGATTAAATGCATTTTTCAAGAAATCAATATCCTCAAAAAGACCCATGATTTCTTTCTCCATACTTTTCACATTTCTTCCACTCATAAATTTCTCATAAGTCTTCTTCAGTTTATTTATTTTATTAAACTGAACAATAACTAATACAAAAAGACATATAATCAGAACCAGGAAGACAATAAGGAAGATTGCCGGGTCCAGGTTACCAATGCCGATATAATTGAAAATATTACTGGTCATTTTCTTTTCCTCTTTCACATTTCTCAAGCACACGAAAATGCTATACTTACTTTTCTTGACTTACCGATGTTAATAGATGTACAATTCTCTCCAATTCTTCTTGAGAGAAATACTCTAATTCAATCTTTCCTTTTTGTTCATCCTTCGCAACTACATTAACCTTGACTCCTAATGAAGTCCGAACTTTATCTTCGATTTCATTATAAATGAGCTGAAGTACTTCGGGAGTCACTTTCTTTTCTTTAACTGGTTTGTTCAAACCTTTTACCAATTTCTCTGTATCACGAACAGAAAGCTTCTCATCAAATATCTTACATGCTAAATTGAGCTGCTGTTCCAGATCTTCTACAGATAACAAAGCTCTCGCATGTCCAGGTGAAATCATCTCATTAATTATCATCTGTTGAACTTCATCATTTAATTTCAAGAGCCTCATAGAATTGGTAATTGTAGTACGGTTCTTGGAAACTCTTTCTGCTAACTCGTCGTGTTTTAAATTAAACTCTGTAAGGAGTCTCTTATATGCCATAGCCTCTTCAATTGGATTTAAGTTTTCACGTTGAATATTTTCGATCAAGGAGATTTCAACAATTTCCTGCTCCGTATATTCCCGAATAATTACAGGTACCTCTTTCAGACCTGCTAACTTAGCAGCACGCCATCTTCTCTCACCAGCAATTATCTCATAATATCCATCTCTTTTTTGAACAAGGATAGGTTGCAATAATCCAAACTGCTTAATGGACTCTGCCAACTCTAATAATGCATCTTCATCAAAGTTTTTCCTTGGCTGTTCTCTATTTGGTTCCACTTTTGTAATCTTCACAAGTGTAGGAGAACTACTTTCTACATCGGATTTTACTTCTTCCTTTTTTGTACTCTTCTTTTCTACTGATAATTCCTTTGGTGGAATCATCGCATCCAATCCTTTTCCTAACCCTCTCACTTTGGCTGCCATATGAATTAACCTTCCTTTCTGTTAATTACTTCTTCTGCCAGTTGCATATAACTCTCCGCTCCAACTGATTTTGGATCATATAGTGTAATCGGAATTCCGTAACTGGGAGCTTCCGCAAGACGAATATTTCTCGGAATTATTGTCTTGTAAACATTCTGTTTCAAATGATTTTTTACATTGTCGACTACCTGAGTAGAAAGATTTGTTCTGGAATCGTACATGGTAAATACAACTCCTTCCATATCAAGATCTGGGTTCAGTCGTTCTTTTACCAGATTTACCGTATGTATTAACTGACTTAATCCTTCCAGTGCATAATACTCACATTGAATAGGAACCAAAACTGTATCTGCTGTAGTTAATGCATTTACGGTTAATTGGCTAAGTGATGGAGGACAATCGATAATGATATAATCATAATTATCTTTTACCCAGTCAACTTCATTCTTTAAAATGTATTCTTTTTTATCTACACCAATCAACTCGATTTCAGCTGCAGACAAATTAACGTTGGATGGTAAGATATCAATTCCTTCAATCACATCTTTCAGAATACAGTCATTAATAGAACACTCTCCAAGCAGTAATTCATAAATCGTATTTTCAATTTCATTCTTTTCTATTCCATAACCACTTGTTGTATTTCCTTGGGGATCTATATCAATTACTAAGACTTTCTTTTTCTTTTTTGCAAGACATGCGGATAGATTTATTGAAGTGGTGGTCTTTCCAACTCCACCTTTTTGATTCGTTATTGCAATTACTCTTCCCATTTGTATACTCTTCCTTTCATTTCGGGTAATCTATATCATACCACAGAAACCATTCTATTTCCACTTAATAATATAAGTATCCTAAGATTAGTTTGTTCTCCAGAATCCTGTATCTATTGTGTTTCACGACCTTATTACTTTAATGTTTCACGGTTTTAACCACAAAAAATAGCGTTTAATGTTTCACGTGAAACAATATGTTGTGTTTGCTATCAATTCTCATGACAATGTTTCACGTGGAACATTGTTCAAAATCTTCTCCAGTTCTGTTTTTACTCTTTGTGGATCCATATCAATAATAGAAATACAGAACTCTATCTGATCTTTCAAAGAAACACTTTGATTCTCAGACTTACTTTCATTTTCTTTTATAGATAATGTTTCTAATACATAATTTAAATCCTCATTTTGTTTTTGTACTTTTTTCAATTCATGTCTTTTCAATTCTTTATCTTTTCTTAGTTCAGTCAGCTTGCCTTTATCTATATCATTACTATTACTTTCTTTCTTTTCTGATCTTGGAGAAAAGATATCGTAATCTTCTCTTTCTATTCTATTCGCTTCTATTTCTCTTTGTATTGTTTCTATTTCTAATTCGTATTCTCGTAATTGTAATTCAATACTTCTTTCAATATCTTTATTTTGGTCTATCATACTCTTAATCAACTTATAAGATTTAACCTCAGGATACTTATCATTAATCATAATCTTCATCCTTTCATGAAATAACATCAAGAACCATTACGAATCTATAAAGGATTTTTCTGTGGTACTCCAGCTTTACGTGGATATTTACTTGAAGTATTTGTTTCTTTTTGAATCACAATAAAACACCGTTTCATATCCGTATTTGGTAAAACAAAATCTTGTACTTGATTAATCTTTCCACCAGTCAGATAAATTGACTTCTTAGCAGTATCCAGTTCTTCATTTGCTTTCTCTGACTTATAGGATATGAAATATCCTCCAGTTCTTACAAATGGAATACATAATTCTGTCAAAGTAGATAAGTTAGCAACAGCACGTGAAACACATAGATCGTAGTTTTCTCGATAATCTTTATGATGTCCTAAATCTTCTGCTCTTCCATGTGTTGTAAAAATATTTGAAAGAGAAAGATTAGCTATAACAATATCCAGAAAAGATAGTCTTTTCTTTAGGGAATCCATTAATGTTATCTTTATATCAGGATAAAGTATTTTTATAGGAATCCCTGGAAATCCGGCCCCTGTTCCAACGTCTATCATAGATTCGATTGAAGTCATATCAATAATACTTTTTATGCATAGACTATCTATAAAATGTTTATACACCACATCATGAAATTCTGTAATGGCTGTAAGGTTGATTTTCTCATTCCATTCTATTAATAAATCATAATAGGATAGAAATTGTTCTATTTGATGATCTGATAAGGATAATTCAATACTTTCCAGACCACTTATTAGTTCGTCTTTTCTATTTTTCATTTGACCTCATTTGCTCCATATAAACGAGTAATACAGAAATATCTGCCGGCGAAACACCAGATATTCTGGATGCTTGACCGATGGAAGATGGTTGATAATTAGTAAGTTTCTGTGCTGCTTCTTTTCTTAATCCTTTGATAATAGTATAATCAAACTTCTCTGGTAATTTTTTGTTCTCTATTTTCTTAAACTGTTCTACTTGATGAATTTGTCTTTTTATATATCCATCATACTTGATATTAATATTAACTTGTTCTATTACTTCATCACTTAACTCAGGTCTTTCCGGATCAATCTCTTCTATTAACTTATAATCTAATTCCGGTCTTCGTATTAACTCCGCTAAAGAAGTAGAAGCCTTTAGAGGAGTAGAATTGATTTTACTTAAAAAATCCTGTATCTTCTTATTAGCGCCCACGTGAAATTTCTCAAGTCGTTCTATTTCTTCTTCAATACTTTTAATTTTTGTAAGTAACTGCTCATGTTGTTCTTCTGAAATTAATCCCACACGATATCCCTTTTCACGTAAACGAATATCTGCATTATCTTGTCGTAATAATAAACGATACTCAGCTCTACTTGTCATCATACGATATGGTTCCAGACTTTCCTTTGTAACTAAGTCATCAATTAATACTCCGATATATCCTTCGGATCGATCAATAATCAATGGTTCCTTTTCCAGAATCTTCATAGCTGCATTGATACCAGCAATTAAACCCTGTGCCGCTGCTTCTTCATATCCAGAACTTCCATTAAATTGTCCACCACTAAATAATCCTTCGATGTTTTTGAATTCTAAGGATTCCTTTAGTTGCTTTGCTTTGATACAATCGTATTCAATTGCATATGCATTACGAATAATTTTGCAATTTTCTAAACCAGGAACTGTTCGATACATTTGCAGTTGAACATCCTCTGGTAGAGAACTCGACATTCCTCCTACATACCATTCATTTGTAGAAAGACCTTCCGGCTCTAAAAAAACCTGGTGTCTATCCTTATCTGCAAATTTAACAACTTTATCTTCTATAGAAGGACAATATCTTGGGCCGGTTCCTTTTATTACTCCTGCATAAATAGGCGAACGATCTAGATTGGCACGAATGATTTTATGAGTCTCTTCATTAGTATATGTTAAGTAACAGGATACCTGATCCTTTTGTATTGATTCTGGATCCGTGGAGAAAGAAAAGGGTACGATTCTTTCGTCACCTTTTTGCTCCTCCATTTTACTAAAATCTATAGTTCTCATATCCATACGAGCTGGTGTTCCTGTTTTAAATCTTTGCATCTCGATTCCAATACTCTTTAAAGAATCTGTTAGATAATTTGCAGCCTGTAATCCATTTGGACCTGTATGAGTAATAGCCTCACCACATAAACATCTAGCTCTTAAGTAAACACCAGTACATAACACAACTGCCTTTGCATGATACACAATACCGGTGTAAATCTTAACACCAGTTACTTTTCCATTTTTTTCCAGTATCTCAGTAACCTCTGCTTGTTTAACATCCAGATTATCCTGATTCTCAAGAACCATTCTCATACTTCTTGTATACTCTGCTTTATCTGCCTGTGCTCGTAAGGAATGAACCGCAGGTCCCTTTGATTCATTTAACATCTTTGATTGAATAAAGGTACGATCGATATTCTTTCCCATTTCTCCGCCAAGAGCATCCAATTCTCTGACCAAATGTCCTTTTGAACTTCCTCCCACATTTGGATTACATGGCATCAAAGCAATACTATTCACACTTACCGTAAAAACTATAGTCTTCAATCCCAGTCTGGCACAAGCCAATGCAGCCTCACATCCCGCATGTCCGGCACCAACTACCACTACATCATAATTCTCTTCCACTTCTGCTCCTATCTGTGTACTTTCACTAACTATTTTCCCATACAAAACTTACTAAAAATCTCATTTACAAGATCTTCCCCTACCTCTTCACCCAGTACATTTCCTAAAGACTGGTAAGCATTCATCAAATCAATAGAGAAGAAATCTTCCGGCATTTGATTCTCAATACTGTCAAGAACCATAGTAAGACTAGATGATGCATTTTGAATCGATTCCATTTGACGTACATTGGTAATATAAATCTCATCATTTATCCTTACTTGATTATGAAAAAACATCTCGACTATTGTACTCTTTAATTCGTCGATACCTTGATTCTCTTTTGCAGAAATCTCTATCACTGGTTTGTCTATCCGAGCTCTAATCTCATCTTTCTCAATTTTCATAATCAAATCCGACTTGTTTAATAAAACAATAGTATTCTTATTCTGAATCATATCAATGATTTCATTGTCGTTCTCATCCAGATCTTTCGATGAATCTACCACATAAATAATCAAGTCTGCATCAATTGCATACTTCTTTGCCTTGCTGACTCCGATTTTTTCAATGATATCTTCCGTTGAGCGAATTCCTGCGGTATCAATAATATTTAAAGATATATCACCAAGATTAATTGTTTCTTCTATCGCATCTCTTGTCGTACCTTCAATTTCTGTGACAATCGCCTTTTCTTCTCCCACCAGAATATTCATAAGAGAGGACTTTCCCGCATTTGGTTTTCCAACAATAACTGTCTTTATTCCTTCTTTTAATATCTTTCCATCCTTATAATTCTCCATAATTCTCTTCAAATCATTTTGTAGTACCATTATCTTATCTCGTAAACTACTTGGATAATCAGATAAATCATAATGCTCCGGATCATCAAGAGCCGATTCTATATATGCGATTTCATAGAGTATTTTATTTCGTATATCACTTATCCTTTCGGATATATTTCCTCTCATCTGATTGATAGAGTTATGAAGAGCAAACTCATTCTTTGAATTTATAATATCTATGACAGCCTCAGCCTTTGACAAATCAATTCTACCATTTAAAAATGCACGTTTTGTGAATTCTCCCGGTTCTGCACATCTTGCTCCATATTTTATTACTGTCTCCAGTATTTTTTTCATTACAAGGACACCGCCATGACAATTAATCTCAACTGTGTCTTCCGCAGTAAAACTATGAGGACCTTTCATAATCATGATTAAAACTTCATCAATGATTTCTTCCCCATCCATAATAAAACCATAATGTATCGTATGGCTTTCAACATTCTCTAAATTTTTACTTCCCGATTTTGACTGATAGATTCGATTCACAATAGGAATTGCATGATCACCACTTACACGAATGATTCCGATTCCGGAATTGCTCATGGCAGTTGCAATCGCAGCAATTGTTTCTTCTGATTTCATACTTATCCTCATTCTTACTAATACACCGTAAACTTTGGGCGCAAGCACAAAGTTGCCGTGTGAAATAATCATTCTTATTTCTTTTGGTCATTCCATTTATTTTAAAATTAGGAGCCTATCAGGCTCCTAATTTATATCATACTATTTTTTTAAAGTAATAACAACTCTTCTAAATGGTTCCTCACCCTCACTATGAGTCGTTACGTAATGATCACCTTGAAGAGCTGAGTGAATAATTCTTCTCTCGTAAGGATTCATAGGTTCTAAAGATACGGGACGTTTGGTTCTTTTTACCTTATAGGATAAATTCTTCGCAAGATTTTCAAGTGTTTCTTTTCTTCTCTGTCTGTAATTCTCAGTATCTACTTTTACTCGAATGTATTCTGCACTCTTTTTATTTACTACAAGACTTACAAGGTATTGAAGGGAATCAAGAGTCTGACCTCTCTTACCAATTAATACTCCCATCTCTGCTCCTGATAATTCTACATCGATTGTGGATTCCTCTTGATCGTATGTAGCCTTCACAATAACTTCCATATTCATTGCCTTAAATACATCATCCAAGAAAACTTCTACTTTTTTACATATCTCGTTACTTTCTTCACTTGTAACATATTTCTTCTGATTTGCTTCTTTCACTTCTTCTTTCTTTGCTGTAGAAGGAACCTTATCCTTGTTATTTGACAGAACATCATTCTCTTCTATACATTCTTCTTTTACACGTGCACGAATAACAGCGTTCTTAGAATTGAATCCAAGAAATCCTGAAGTACCTTTTTCAATAATTTCATAATCTAATCTATCACTTGTAATCGTAAACTCCTGACATGCTTCTGTAATTGCATCGTCAACTGTCTTTCCAGTAAATTCAATATAATCCATAGCGTATCCCCTCCTGATTATTTTTGATTTTTCTCGTTGTATTGTTTTACCATATTTGCTTTTGCCGCAATACTACCCGGTTTAGCATTCTTTTCATAATACTTCGTTGCTTCTTCAATTGCCTTATCTTTTTCTTTTTGGCTTAACTGACTCTTTTGAGGAGTATTTACCTTTTTTGTATTTACATTGGCATTTGATGTTAATGATTGAGGAGGTAATCCCATTTTTTCTCTCTTTGCATTATTTTTCTTCATATTCTTTTCAATTAATGCATCGATATCCATCTTATCAATATGCTTATTTATAACTACTTGTTGAATACTACGAACAATTGCACCGGCGATCCAGTAAAGTCCCATACCTGCAGGAAGTGTAAAACAAAATACTGCAGACATCAATGGCATCATTATATTCATCGTTTTCATTGATGAAGCCATTGGATTATCAGAGTTAGAGGTATCTGCCTGTGGCATAAACAATGTATTAATCCATTGTGTTAATGCTGCGAGTGCAGGAATCATCAATGCTGCTATAACAATAAGAAAAGATTTGCTTGCAATTGCTTCTTTCATCATATAAGAAGGAGAATTTGCAATGTTTAACCCAAGAAAATTATTGTAGGTATCAATCAAACCTCTTTGTACTACTTCACCTTTATCATTCAACTTGGATAAGATAAGACTTCCTTGATAAGTCAAATCATTTAAATTGAATTTCGCGGCAATCTCAGTCATTTCTTTTGTTGATAAGTTATTTAATACATCAATAATAGCATTTGTTTTATCTAAATCAAAATTCTTTGTATATGTCTTTGCCTTATCAAGTCCTTTAATATACTCCAAACCATTTTGTGAGATAATGCTATCTGCAAGTACTTTAAATGTATTACCAAATTCTTTTACATAAGCCGGCATACTATAAATAACACGATATAATGCAAAAAGAATCGGCATTTGAATTACTAATTGAACACAACTTCCTGTTGGGGAAACACCATACTTCTTATAAATAGTCTGCATTTCCTCATTCTGCTTTGCCATAGATTCATTATCTTTTTTGCCTTTATACTTCGCCTGAATCGCTTGTAATTCTGGATTCATCTTAGCAGATAATTTCGAGAACTTTTGTTGTTTGATGGTAAGTGGCATTAATAAAAGATATATTACAATTGTGAACAATATGATGGCTAGTCCAATATTCGGAATTCCAATTGCATCGAGCATATTGAATATACCATTCATGATAATTCCTAGTACCTTAGCAATTGGTCCCAAAATCGAACCCTGATATTGCGTTAATAAAATTTCCAAACTTAAACCTCCAATTCTGGCTAACGTTACATTTAAGGAACTGGATCATATCCTCCTTTTGAAAAAGGATTGCATCTTAAAATTCTCCATGCTGCCAGGCAGCCTCCTTTTAATGCACCATATTTCTTCACTGCTTCCAAACCGTAATCAGAACAGGATGGAATATAAGGGCACTTTGTAGATTTCATAGGAGAAATAAATTTCTTATAAAACTGAATGATCCAAATAAATATAGTTTTCATTTTAATATTCCGTGGAGTTTTCCTAAATGTAGTAATGCACTTTCAATTTCAGCACATTTTTTAACTTGTTTCGCATTCATACGCGCAATGACTACTATGTCTAA
>CAYZUC010000093.1:4352-10954 GCA_964481705.1 uncultured Lachnospiraceae bacterium | reverse complement strand
GGGGGTGGTTTTGGTTTCTGCAGTACTGTGTGCGTGTGCATCCGATAAAGGAAGTGATGAGACTGCACAGCAAACAGAAGAGAATACCATAGAAGAGGTCGTAGAAGCAACGCCGGAAAAAGTAGAGACACAGGAGCAATCCTCCGAGAGTATCACAGAGCAAGCAGAAGAGACAGAGCCCGAGGCTTCCATGGTGAATCCTATGGTTGAGTATGCAACGTATCCTGAATTGGAGGAACAGATAGATTTTGATTATTTGTTTATCCCGGAATCAGATGGTTATCATTGCACTAAGATATTCCTGATTGGTGGAGAGACAGTTGATTTGAGATTTGACAGCAAGGATATAGAAGGTGCAGAAGCATGTGTACGTACAGCAAAGGGAACGGAAGATATTAACGGTTACTATGGTGCAGAATACGAAGAAGTTAAAATTGGGGAAGTTACCGTTAACAAGGGATGTTATAAGGGCGAAACAGCAGATGAGTATATGGATCTTGCGTGGTGGACGGATGGTACATATTCTTATGGAGTGAGCTTTTCCAGGTTGGATCCTGAGACGTTTGATAGTCTGTTAGAGAGCGCAGTGGGGCTATCCACAAGAATAAACCAGTAATCATTTGTTATCCTGGTGCATTATGGAGGATTAGGTATGAAGAGATTAAATTTACTCTATGAGGATTTTGATCAAATTGAATTATGCATGCGGGAGGGGAAACTTGACAAAGGGGAAAAATATCTGATACTGGTTCATTCCACGTATCATAAAATACAGGAGATTACCGAGCTTGCAGAAAAATTAAAAAAAGAATTTCCGGAATCGAAGGTGGCGGGCTGCAGTGCCGGCTTTGTGCTATATGATGGAATACCTTATGAGCATGGATGTGTGATATCCTTCTTATCTTTTTCCAATACATTGGCGCAGGTTGAAGTGATCAGTTATGTAGGAAAAGGACCACGTGAACTTGCGCAGGAAGTGAACCAGCGACTGTGCAGCTATGACACGAATGCAATGTTCCAATTTTTTTCGGATGAACATATTGAGACAACAGAATATATGATGGAGCTGAACGCTTGTAATCGACGCGTGAAGATCTGTGGAGGAAAGGCAGTTCCTGTTGATGATGAAACAGAGGCATATGTATTTACGGAGGAAGGCGTATTTCCTAATTCTGTCGTATCAATTGCATTTCACAATCCGGATATGAAAGTCTTTACAAGCAGGATGATTGGTCATGAACCAATCGGAAATGTACATGTTATTACAGAAGCAAATGGACGGTTTATCTACAAAATCGATGATAAGGATGCAGTAGAATGGGTTAAGGATATTATGAGAAATGCAGAGTATCCGGATTCTGTTCTGAATGATCCGGCAGAGATACAGAGACTGTTACTGAAGTTTCCTGCTGTTCTGGAAGAGCATCATGGAGCCAGCCGTTTTGTTGAATATGTGGAATCACATAATGCGATGGCTTTCTTTCATGAGAAAGCGGTTGTTGGGCAGAAATTCCGTGTAGGATATCTGAGTCCGATGACCAGCGCAGAGGAATGTCTTGATGCGTGCGAAATGCTTAGATTAAAGCCGGTAGAGACGATATTCTCTTATTCCTGTGTGTTTCGAAAGTTGTTTTTGAATCGAGTGGCAGAGTGGGAGATGACTCCATTTATTGGTGCTGAGATTTGTGGGGCATTCCTTTATGGGGAACTTGCAAATATTGAGGGCTGTAATGAGGTCTTAAGTGGGAGCAGCAGTTTGATTACTCTCGCGGAACAGGATGCAAGAATTCAGATAGATACAAAAGCGTTTAATCACGTGAAGAGAATTGATGATGATGACCAGGAATTACTGAATCAGGTTCTGCGCTATCAAAATGCAAATGAAAGAAAGACAAACTCCGAACTCATGAAACAGATTGGAGAACAGGAGAAGCGGGTAAATGAGAGACTGTTTATCTCCAGTGCAACGGGACGTGGCAATCTGACGATGTTTATGAATGAGTTTCGCGAGAAAAGGATTAATAAGGCATGTCTGGTGACAATTGAAAAGGGCGAGATTAGTGCCAGCATGGTTGGAAGTCAGAACTTTGGACGTATTATGAGGCAATTGATTGATGATGTGGAGGGCTATCTGAAACCAAGCTTCCGTCCGGATACTTTCCATTACTATATGTATGACGAGTATTCTTTTATTGTGGCAGCAGATGAGCATTTTAAGAGAGAACGTTTTTTAAGAGCGACAAGAGAATTGTTTGCGGAATTTGGAATACGTACCTACAGTGAATTTGATTTTACGTGTATCTGCCGATTTGCAGTAGTTATGGAGGAAGAGAATCTTGTGGAGAAGCTTCGCTATACACTTCACAACAATCCAGATAATTTGAATCGTTTCTGTGTTTACAGTCCGGAGCTGGGGATTGAAAATAAAGCACAGAAGGATATGAAAATGGTTGGAATCATTCATGATGCTATTGAGAATGATAGAATCATTCCCTTCTTTCAACCGCTGTATGATAATTTCACCGGAGGCATTACGAAATTTGAGGCATTGATGAGAATTACAGATGCAGCCGGCAATATTTATTATCCTAATGATTTTATGCCGGTATCGAAAGAGTTTCGACTCTATATTCCGCTGTCGTATGCAATGATCAGCAAGGTATTTGATTTGTTTGAAGAACGTGAGGAAGCGGTTAGTATCAATTTATCGGCATTTGATATCAATTCGGATTATATTACCAATATGATCTTCACAAGATTAAAGCGAATGGGACGTGCCAATAATATCATCTTTGAAATACTCGAATCCGAGGAATTTCGTGACAAGAGTACATTGGCAAATTTTATCAGTAATGTACGTAAATTTGGTGTGAAAATTGCTGTTGATGATTTTGGCTCCGGCTATTCTAATTTGATGGAAATAGGAGCACTAAATCCAGATATTATCAAAATTGATGGTCAGATTGTCAAGAATCTGCTTGATGATGAATTAAGCCGAAAGATTGTAGGCACAATTATGCATCTTGCTGATGCATTTGAAATCAGTACCGTAGCAGAATATGTGGAAAACGAAGAACTCCAGTCCTATGTAAGCCGTGAGGGAATTCGGTACTCGCAAGGATATTATTATTCCAAGCCGGTGCCATATGAGAGTATTTCGGAACTGTTAAAGCGCTATCCGGTAAAAAAGAATTGATGAAAAGGAAGGAATTTCACGATGGAGTGTGATTCCTTCCTTTTTTAATTTGCATAATCTGGTTCTTTACAAATCGAACAAATGTTTGTATAATGCAAACAAAGAAAGGATAACACATGGATATACGGAGGTGAGAGCTGTGAAAAATATTCCGATTCAATTATGCAATATTTGTAGTACGCAGGGAGAGATAACACCACGATGGTTCCGTTTTGAAGATGAAGCACATGAGATTCATACGATTCACGTGACTCAGATTATCAGCCAGAAAGATATTGATTTTGTGGGGATACGTATGATTCAGTATATATGCAGAACACAGGAGGGAGATGAGCAGGGGGAGATGCATTTGGTAGAGCTTCGGTATAATATCATAACTCACCGATGGAGCTTTTTTCAGATGCTGTCATGAGAGAGGAGAGTACAGTAGGAAATACATTCAAAGTGCGTATTTTCGCGGAATACATCTATTGACGGATAGAATTTAAAAAGATAGAATATAAGGTATAAGAAAGCTTATGCCTTTGCCGGAAAGAGTGAAAGGAAATGAAATCATGGAAGACTCTCGTATATATATTGCCATTGATTTGAAATCGTTTTATGCTTCGGTAGAGTGTGTAGAGCGCTCCCTGGATCCGCTGACGACAAATTTAGTAGTGGCAGATCCGGATCGTACGGCGAAAACAATTTGTCTCGCAGTTTCTCCATCTCTGAAGGCATATGGAATACCGGGACGTGCGAGACTGTTTGAGGTTGTCCAGAAGGCAAAAGAGAATAAAATAGATTATTTGGTTGCAAAACCACGTATGGCTCTTTACATGGAGTACAGCACCAGAATCTATAATATTTACTTGAAGTATATTGCACCGGAGGATATTCATGTTTATTCGGTGGATGAAGTGTTTATGGATGTTACACAGTATCTGAATATTTATCACCAGACTCCGCGCGAGCTGGCGATGACCATGATACGTGATGTATTAAAGGAGACTGGTATTACGGCTACCGCCGGGATCGGAACGAATCTTTATCTGTGCAAGATAGCAATGGATATTGTGGCGAAGCATGCACAGGCAGATGCGGATGGTGTCCGTCTGGCAGAACTGGATGAAGAGACTTATCGGAAGCAATTGTGGGGACATCGACCTTTGACTGACTTTTGGCGGGTAGGAAGAGGAATTGCGAAAAAGTTGGAAGAGGTCGGATTAATGACCATGGGTGATATTGCACGATGCTCTGTTGGAGAATATCGGGATTTTCACAATGAGGAACTCTTATATCGTTTGTTTGGTGTAAATGCAGAGCTGCTGATCGATCACGCGTGGGGATGGGAACCCTGCCGGATAGAGGATGTGAAGGCTTATCGACCAGAGAACAGCAGCATGGGTGCCGGACAGGTTTTACAGCATCCCTATTCTTATGAAAAGGCCAGACTGATCGTAAGAGAGATGACTGATCTTCTGGTATTGGATCTTGTATCAAAAAAGCTGGTTACCGATCAGCTCGTTTTGACAATTGGATATGATATTGATAATTTGACAAATCCAGGAATTGTAAAAAAATACAAGGGACCGGTTACAACGGATCATTATGGACGTAAGATTCCCAAGCATGCGCACGGAACGGTAAATATGAGTAAGAAGAATTCCTCCACGACGATGATCATGGATGCGATGATGCAATTATATGAACGGATTGTCAATCCAGACCTTCTGGTACGGAGGGTATATGTCACAGCGAATTCCGTGGTGGCGGAGAGTGAAGTCGAAGAGCAGAACTTTGAACAGATGGATCTATTCTCGTTTATGGAAGAAGGAGACAGACAGGAAGAAGAAAGAAATCTCGAGCGAGAAAAGAGAATGCAGCAGGCGATTCTCAAAATCAAGGAAAAATATGGTAAGAATGCTATTCTAAAAGGCATGAATCTGGAGGATGGCGGGATGACGATAGAAAGAAACAGTCAGATTGGAGGTCATAAAGCATGAGTAACGGATGCAATTCCGATTCTTACGAAGACATTATCCATTTGGAGCATCACGTGTCCAAGGACCATCCACAGATGTCTATTCGGAATCGAGCAGCACAGTTTGCACCATTTGCAGCATTAACCGGTTATGAAGATGCTGTAGAGAAGACCTCACAGGAACATGAAGAGGCAGTATTTAACGAGACAACTCCAGTATTCTTGGAATAACAAGTAACAGCGAGGAGGAACTATATGACCGTAATCCTGTATGTATTGGCATTGATTATCTCGATTACTATGATTTATGTTTTGGTCAATACAGATAATAGCCATAATCAGCGCTTCATCTTACTGATGTTTGTATCTATAGCAGTGAGCAATGTAGGATACCTTGCATTGGTCACGTCCAGAACGTTGGAATCCGCAATCCTGGCCAATAAGATTTCTTATTTGGGAGGATGCTTTCTGCCAATGTTTATGCTGATGGTCATCATGGAGCTGTGCGATATGCGTAAGTCGCGCAGTATTGTGACAGCGTTGTTTATCTACAGTATGATAGTCATGATTCTGGTCTGTACCATTGGATATAGTCGCATTTATTATCAGGAGGTACATGTTGTTACGGAGTATGGTGTGACTTATCTGGAAAAGACATACGGACCAACGCATATTCTCTACTCGATTTTGCTATATGGATATGCCATTGCTACGTTAGGGGTCATTATCTATGCGTTCCATAAAAAGAGAAATGTATCGTATCGTAATCTGATACATATCTTTATCTCGGAGATATTAGTTATGTCCTGCTATTTCCTGGAGCGGGTGCTGCACATACGGTTTGAACTATTATCCTTTGCCTATATATTTTTTGAATTGATTATCATTGGACTTCTTCGAAGAATTTCGATGTATGATTTGGCAGGGAATATAGTAAATGCGGGAAAGCATGAGGATACGACAGCTTATATCGTATTTGATGATAAGAAGCGTTATACAGGTACGAATGCTTTGGCAGAAGTCTTTTTTCCGGAAATAAAGTTGTTGAAGGTAGATCGTCATATATCGGAAGAAGAGCATAAGCAATTATATGATAATTTTGTGACCTGGTTAGATAGGTCCGATGACTATGTGAAATACATTCATCAGCCTGAAAGAGAGCTGAAATGTACCAAGCGGTACTTATACAATGGAGCCAAGAACAAGAAAATTGGTTGTCTGATTGAGATTGTGGATGACACAAAGCAACAAAAGTATATTAATCTGATTAATAATTATAATACCGAATTGAAGAAATCTGTTGAAGAACAGACGGCACATATCCGCGCGATGCAGGATAAGATGATTCTGGGTATGGCAGATGTAGTTGAGAGTCGTGACGATAATACAGGAGGACATATTAAGAGGACCAGCGGTGTGGTAAGGATTCTCGTTGATGAGCTG
>CAYZUC010000093.1:3586-4342 GCA_964481705.1 uncultured Lachnospiraceae bacterium | reverse complement strand
ATATCGTGATGTAATGGATGATGATTACTGTGAATATGTTGTGAAAGCGGCACCAATGCATGATATGGGTAAGATCGCTGTTGATGACCGGGTTTTGAAGAAGCCGGGACGTTATGAACCGGAAGAATATGAGATTATGAAACTTCATGCAGCAAAGGGTGCTGAAATTGTTGAAAAGGTCTTAAAGGATGTGGAAGAGGATCGATTTGTAGAAATCAGCAAGAACATTGCACATTATCATCATGAAAAATGGAATGGAGAAGGCTATCCGGAGGGTCTTACCGGAGAGCAAATACCATTAGAGGCAAGGATTATGGCATTGGCAGATGTATTCGATGCTTTGGTAAGTAAACGATGCTACAAAGAGAGTCAAAGCTGTGAAGACGCATTTGATGTAATACAGGATTCGCTTGGGACACATTTTGATCCGACGATAGGTGGGGTTTTTTTGGAATGTCGCGAGAGAATTACACAATTTTACAAATAGTTTCTTAATACATATGAATTGTTTGAGTGTAGTGGAAGTAAGGCGAAAATGTGCCAAAATACTTTACAAATCAATACTTTTGGTGTAAAATATTAGTTAATTGTAGGACATGAAGGGTGCTACAGTTCTTGTTATAATATGGGGATATTATAATCAATAAGAGGGAATTCATGAGACATTCATAATTGTATATTGCATCATGTGATGGAATCCCAAGGAGCAATTTGAAAACTCGTATTGTACGAGGAGACAGATTAGCTTCTCTTTTT
>CAYZUC010000093.1:2101-3576 GCA_964481705.1 uncultured Lachnospiraceae bacterium | reverse complement strand
AAGATGGATGCTGATGAGAGAAAGCTAAGTATTGAAGAGATTAAAGAAGCATTAGAAAAGGAATGGTTTACGGTGTTCCTCCAGCCAAAGTTCAATTTGGTCACAGAGACCGTCTGTGGCTCAGAAGCCTTGGTGCGTATTCAGCATCCCAAAAGAGGCTGTATTATGCCGGAGGAATTTATCGTTTGTATGGAAAAGGGAGAAATGCTGATTGCACTTGACCGATATGTTTTGGAGCATACCTGTGGAATCCTGCGTGGGTGGATGGAAAAAGGAAAGAAACCATATCCTATTTCTGTTAATTTATCAATGATGACATTTATGAGACCGGATTTATCCAGTGCGCTAAAACGTTTGCTGGAAAAGTATAAGATTCCGTCCTCTTACCTGCAGCTCGAGATGACAGAGAAAATGTATCATGATCAGCCGAATACCATGCAGAATGCAGTTTGTAATCTGCATACCGCTGGCTTTTCCGTTATCATGGATGATTTTGGGAGCGGTCAGTTCTCAATTAATACAATCAAGAACCTCCCAATAGATGCAATCAAGCTGGATATGAATCTTTTTCCGCTGGTTGAGAATTTTGATAATGATGAGATTGTGCTTTCGTCGGTAATCCGGATGGCAAATTGGTTGGGAATCTCCGTAATAGCTGAGAATGTAGAGAATCGTCGTCAGAAGGATTTTTTACAGGGAGCTGGTTGTGATTTTATTCAAGGCTATTTTATGTCGGACGTAATACCTCAGAAATCCTTTGAAGAACAATACGTTTTTTCAGGAGAAGGAAATTTGGAGGAAGAAGATAAATGTGACAGCAAGATATTGCCCAAGCATAATCTTACATTGCTTGTGGTAGATGATGAAGAGTCCAGCAGAGAAATTCTACAGGAGATATTTCAGAGTCTGTATCATGTGCATAAATGTGATAGTGCGGAAGCTGCACTCGCTTATCTTAAGAAGAATAAGAATCGAGTACGCTTGATTCTTATTGATAAATTCATGCCGGGTATGAGTGGAATTGAATTTCTGCGCTATTGTAAGCAGGATGAAAGTCTAAGTATGATTCCGCAGATTATGATTACAGTGGATCAGGACGAGCAAAGTCAAGTTGAGGCTTTTCGCGAAGGAGCATATGATTATATTACGAAGCCTTACAGAAGAGAGATTGTATCGGCACGTGTGAATCATGTCATGGATTTGAGCTGCCGGACTTCCATTTTTGATATCATTGAACAGAAATATAAACAGAAGCCGGAACTGGATCCTGCGACTTCGCTGCTAAATAAAGTGGCTTTCAGTGATTTGTCTATACGTATGATGGAGAGCTTTGCACACGAACAGATGGCGTTAATGGTAATCGATATCGATGATTTTAAGATGGTAAATGATCGGTATGGACATTTAATGGGAGATAAGATTATCCGCTGTGTTGCCGATGAGCTTACAAATGCTGTACGAAAAACAGATTTGGT
>CAYZUC010000093.1:0-2001 GCA_964481705.1 uncultured Lachnospiraceae bacterium | reverse complement strand
AGATTTGGTGGTGATGAATTCGTCATATTTGTGGCGAAGATTCAGAGCCGTGAAACCGCGCGGCTGAAAGCTCTAGAAATAATAAAAGAGGTAATGGTAAATTGTATTCGTAAGTACAATATTAGTATTAGTGTTAGCGTCGGACTTGCATTTTCTGAAAGTGGGGACACCTTTGACCGGTTATTTGAACGGTCTGATCAGGCTCTTTATACGGCAAAGGAATCTGGTAAAGGTCGTGTGGTTGTACATGGTGAGAAGATACCGTCAATTGAAATCGATGATCAGAGACCTGTTATCTTGATACATAGTCAAAGTGAACAGGTATTCTCAACGATTGCATTGACTTACGGTGAGAGCGCTGGATTTGTTCTGGTAAAAGACAGTGATGAACTGATGCAGGCGTTTGAACGTTATTCAAAAAATATCAGTGTTGTATGTATTGATATGCAGGAGCATGTTATGGATACTTCGGATTTTATATACCAGTATCTGCTCCAGCAAAATAATCGTCGTTATGTTCCGCTTGTTGCGATTTGTAAAGATGGGGATATGCTGCGTTTGAAAGGAGCATTGCAGTTAAAGCTTAGGGATATTTTAATGCTGCCGCCGCAAATCGGGGCGATAGAGCGTATTCTGTCTAAGTCTGTTATGGAAGCAGCAAACTCAAATAATACTGGTTAATATGGAGGGAAGGGATTGATTTTTGTGCACCGGTGGGCGTATACTTAAGTTAGTTTAAGGGGTATTAGCTCAGCTGGGAGAGCGCCAGGTTCGCAATCTGGAGGTCAGGGGTTCGATCCCCCTATGCTCCATTTGTGCCATAATGAAAATAAACCGATCGAGTATCGGTTTATTTTCATTATGGCAGGTAGTTTTTTGATAGAGGGGAGAGGTCATATATGAGAAGAACAGTATTGGTCGTTGAAGACAATGATATTAATCGCGAATTGTTGTGTAAGATTCTGCAGGAGGATTATAATACCATTCCGGCAGTCAATGGTTTAGAAGCGATTGAGATATTAAAAGAAAACAGTGCTAAGCTTTCGGCTGTGATACTGGATCTTGTTATGCCGGAATTGGATGGTTACGGAGTTTTGGAGCAAATGAAAAAGAATCCGGAATGGTCACAAATCCCGGTTATTGTTGCGACAGGAACAGATGACCGTGAAGCAGAACGAAAAGCACTGAATGCAGGTGCTATTGAGTATGTCCTAAAGCCTTATGATGCAGATATACTCAGAAATCGTCTTAAGAATACGATAAACTTAAGAGAACAGGCCGCTATAGTCAATGCAACCAGGATCGATGCATTGACTGGCTTGATGAGCCGTGCTGCCTTTTTTGAAAAAGTGAAAGAACTGGTCCAGAGTCACGAACCATCTTATTACATCATGGCCTGCTTTGATATTGACCGATTTAAAATAATTAATGATCAATATGGTATGAAAAAGGGTGATGAGGTACTAAAGGGGATAGCAAATGTCTTTTTTGACGGTTTTGCAAAATCTGGAGCAATCATGTCGAGAATTATGGCGGATCACTTTGCAATTTTATATCCACAGAGCTTTGTTGACACCAAGGATATTAAGGAAATTCGCAGAAAGGCATCCGTACTGGATGGTTCTATTTTGCCTGTTACTTTTTCAATTGGACGTTATCTGGTCGAGGATTGTGCGCTTGAACCAAGTGCCATGTATGATCGAGCGGTACTGGCAAAGGAATCCATCAAGGGTCTATATGACCAGCATGTAGCGTACTATGAGGAGAGTATGAGAGAGAAAATTGTGAATGAACAGGCAGTCATCAGCGAGATGAATCAGGCATTGCAGGGACATCAGTTTGAAGTCTGGTATCAGCCACAGTTCAATCATTTTACAGGTGCTCTTATTGGTGCTGAGGCATTGGTACGCTGGCGACATCCAATAAAAGGATTGATTCCACCCGGGATGTTTATTCCCATTTTTGAACGAAATGGATTTGTTTATGAAGTAGATAAATACG